>NZ_JALFPR010000143.1:0-5497 GCF_022785585.1 Oliverpabstia sp.
ACGCTCACGTGCTTCCCAAGGTTCATATGGTTCTTTCAGTTCTGCTACAAGATCACGTCCCTGTTTTTTCAGGTAGGAAACGCGGATCAGGATGTAGAGTGCGAACAGTACAACCGCACCGAGAATCATCAGCCAGACGGTTACGCCAAGTGTACTGATCATGGCGTATGCCAGGTACGCTACAACGATAAATGCGAATGCCGAGGCAAAACAGATTCTGGAAAACGGCCGCAAAGCCGCTGCAGCCGGGGACACCAATGTCTGGAACCACTGTTCCGATGAATTTCACCTCATCTTTTACCGCTACTGCAATAATTCCCGCCTCACCGAGTCTACCGATCGTCTACGCAGCGGAATTTCCATCTTTTCCAACCAGTACAGCCAGGAAACCAGAATCCAGTCACGGATTGATGAGGAACATCAGGCTATCTTCGACGCGTATCAGAATGGTGAAATTGAAAAAGCCGTCGAGATGATGAAATCTCATCTCAACGACTCTCTTGCATATGCGCTTTCCTTTTTACCGGGAACGTAACTCGATCCCCTTGCCCGAAAACACTTAATACCCCTCTCTTTACTATTTGTTCAGGAAGTGCTCCCTGTTCGGATACTCCTGCCGATATGCCCGGAGGGCGGCTTCCCGGAGCAGTGTGAATTCTTTTTCCATGCGAAGCAGGCGAGGCGCCTTAAAGGCGATCACGCTGATCTGTTCGGCGATCTTTTTTGCGATTCCTTCTTCAGATAACTGACCCATGGCGCGGAAAAATTATCCTGACACAAGTGATAGTGCAGCTTTTCTGTTTTTCCGATAATATAATCATAGATAACGGTGTACTGCAAAAATCAAAGCAGGATCATGTAAGCTGAGAGGGGGATTGTCTATGAAAAACAAATCAAGGAAAACAGGACACTTTATAGGTGAGGTACTAATAGGTCTTTTATTCCTGTTTGCAGTTGTAGGGTTGTTTTTATGGAGTGTTAACAGAATCGTATCCAGCATAGAATATAAGAAATCAACGGATGTTCGAACGGTCACAGCCCGTGTTATCGATTATGACATAAAGAGTTCGGACGACGAATATGACGATTACGACGAGTATGTGACGAAGCTTTCGTATGAAGTGGATGGAATAAAATATACAGGGAAACGTACCTACTACCGGGAAGTCAGCATAGGCGACGAAAAAAATGTCGAAGTTTATCTGACACCAAGAGGCAAATACAAAATGAAAGGCGACGATGACCCTTTAACGTTCCTTCTGGCCTGTATAGGAATTCCGGCAGGCCTTCTTCTTACATTTATCGGAGGCATGGTTCTTGTACAAATAATTGTCGGCCACTTTAAGAAGCCAACGGGGGCAGACGAGGAAAGAATCGAATAAATCGCAGCTCAGGGATAACATCCTTTCCTGAAACATGCCCCTGGTTCCACAAAATTTTTTAAAACGATACATAAGCAACGGGCTGAATAGCAGAAGATGCCATTCAGCCCGTTTTCATTGTACTGTTCCTTTTATATAATGATTCCGTTCCCTGATTACTCAAAATCTCTGGTAATATTCGTAAGCCATTTTCCTCTGATATAATGAACGAATACCACCGGCATTTTCTCGAATTCATCCAGGGTCATTACAAAGTATACCCAGATCGGCGGCAGCTTGAATACATATGCTGCCAGGTAGGTAAGGGGAACTGCAACAAGCCACATAAATATCGTATCCGTAATCATTCCAAATCTGGTATCACCGCCACCTCTGAAGCAGCCGCATATCAGGCAGGTATTGATGCTTTCCCCCATAAGACGCCAGGTTGTCATAATGATAAAGACACCAAGATAATAGATGGCGGTCTCTGTCAGTTTGTCACGATAGAAATTCAGTATCACTGGGCGAATCGCCAGAATAACACCACATCCGATCAGGCTGACAACAATTGTGATCCTGAGCATGCGTTTTCCGTATTCTCTGGCTGTGTCAACACCGTTTTTGCCCAGCTCCTGACTGACAATGATCGTAGTTGCATTGGAGAAGCCACGACAGGCGATGGCACCAATATTTACCACCATAACAGCAACTGCATTTGCCGCAACCATATCATCGCCGATATGACCAAGGATCGCTGCAAATGCTGAAGTGGCCAGGCTCCAGACAACATCATTGATCACAGCCGGCGTTGCGATCTTCATAAAATCCTGGAACAGAACACCTGCTTTGGCAAAGAAGTATTTTATCCGGAATCTGACATCGGAACTATGTAACGAGTAAACGAGACAGATCACTACCTCTACGATTCTGGCAATCACCGTACCAAGAGCAACTCCGGTAACACCAAGCTTCGGAAGTCCAAACAAACCAAAGATAAAAGTGGCATTACAGATTACATTGACGCAAAGAGAAACTACATACGTAACAGAAGGCAGCATGATCTTCCCGATGCTTCGAAGGGCACTCATAAAAACCTGAGAGAATCCCATAAATACAAACGAAAAGGAAATCACCCTCAGATATTCACCACCGGAAGCAATCGTCTCCGAACTGTTGGTAAAAATCTTCATAATAGTAGTCGGCATGGCAACGGAGACGGCAAAGAATACAGCAGAAACAATCAGTGAGATTCGTTCCGCCAGACCAAGTATCTTTTCTACTGTCTTTTTATCACCATTTCCCCAGTACTGGGCACATAAAACCGATGTTCCCGCTGCCATACCGTAATATAAACAGAAAAGAATAAATGTAAACTGATTGGCAAGGGAGGATGCCGACATAGCCGTCTGACTCACATATCCAAGCATTACTGTATCTGCCATATTTACCAGTGTTCCGATCAGATTCTGGATCATAATCGGAAAGGCTAATCTTGATGCGTATTTTAAGAATTCTTTTTTATTTAGCATACGAACATTCTTCCTCAATTCTGAAAATTATAGTACCTGTGATAAAACTATCTGTTTTATCTTTTTTTCTCGAATCCATATACCCACTTTCCACGCAGAAACAGATACAGGAAAATCACCGAGCTGATGCTCCAGGTCAGCGGGTATGCCCAGAAGATCACACGAATATCCGGAATGTAGTGCACAGCAACGGTAATATAGCTGACACGGAACAGACACCAGACACAGAGCATGACGATCATAGGAACTGCTGCATGACCGGAGCCGCGAAGGACTGCTGCGATACAGTGAGAAAACGCCAGCAAAAAATAGAACAGCGCAATCGTCCGCGCCTGCATCACACCATAATGTACCACCTCCGGATCTCCATTAAATGCCGCGATCAGCGTCGGAGCCGCCACATAGATCAGAACACCGATCAGTTCCGCGATCACTATGGAGCACAGGATGCCAAACCGTGCACCTTTTTTCGCACGGTCGTACTGCTTCGCACCAAGATTCTGGCTGACAAAGGTTGTCAGCGCCATCGTAAAGCATGTAACCGGCAGAAACGCAAATCCCTCAATCTTTGAATAAGAACCGCAGCCTGCCATCGCCATTTTTCCAAAAGCATTGATATTAGTCTGTACGAAAACATTGGCGATAGAAATCACGGAGTTCTGAAAACCGGACGGCACACCATTCTGAATGATCTGTTTCATCATGAGCCCGTCAAAACCGATCTTGCTGATCTGTAACCGATATTCTTCTTTTGTCCGCATCAGGTGAATCATACAGAAAATTGCACTGGCAAACTGGGAAATCGCCGTTGCCAGCGCCGCTGCCCCGACTCCCATGCCAAGGCCTGCGATAAAGAAAATATCCAGCACCACATTGATACACGAGGACACGATCAGATAGATCAGCGGATGCCGGCTGTCACCGACCGACTGTAAGATACCGACAAAAATATTGTACATGACAAATCCAAGGGAACCCGCAAAATAAGTACGGAAATATTCGATCGACTGCGGAAGCACCTCCGACGGTGTTCCCATCAGCACCAGAATCTTTGGCGCCAGAAACATCCCGATCGCCGTCAATGCAAGACCTGCCGCCAGCCCAAACGCTACTGTCGTGTGGATCGCTTTCTGTAAATATTCCTTATTTTTCGCCCCATAATACCTCGCGATAACAACGCCTGCACCCAGCGCGATTCCGTTGATGAATCCGACCATCAGAAAGATCAGATTTCCCGAGGAACTGACCGCCGCCAGGGCATTACTGTCAAGAAAATTGCCAACGATCAGAGAGTCTGCTGTATTATACAACTGTTGAAACAGATTTCCGATAAACAGCGGAATCGCAAAAAATATAATTTTCCTGGAGATGCTTCCTTCCGTCATTCGTGTTTTGCTCTCTGCATTCAAAAAATCCCCCCGCTTTCCTTTGTTTTTTATTTAATGTCCGCAGATTCTATGCTACCTGTTTTTCTCTCATTTTCTCATTATTTTCCATAGTCCCAGGTAGCCTGACAAAAGCCATTGTAACACGATTTTATATAACTTGCCATGTCATTTGGCAAAACTGCTCCGGATACTCATTTCCAAAGATTCCATCTGTTACAAAAGTATCTTTATGGTTAATGTTTTTTCGTTTTTGCCAATTCCTATCTTAAAACTCTTTCTTTCTCATCACTCTCATACTATACTTATACGAAGCATACCATACAAGCAGACTCAACACAATAAGTGCAATCGCAATTTCAAGATCTCCTGTTCCTCCTATCACATTCAGAATGCTTTCTTTTAATTCCAGGTTAGCCTTCAGAAAAGAACCAATTGTATAACAAATTGCAAAAATAATTAAAATTGCGATCGGCAGCACGATTCGTCCCTTCTCTCCTTCAAACCTTAGTCGGATCGCAATCATAATTCCCGCAACTGCCTGAACCACAAAGAATGTGATCAGCTCCATTGCCAGCATTTCCAGATTTAACACTTCTTCAGGATTTATAAGCGTGGCTATTCCTGCACAGATTGCCCCAATGCACCATCCACATACTGTCATAATAAAAGATAAAATATATTTTTCTCTGACATATATTTTTTTATTTACGGGTAAAGAAAACAAATATGTGTATCCATGACCATTTTCATCGTAGCTAATCGTATTACCTGAATATACTGCCATAACAGATGGAATATACACTGCAATGAAGTCAGCTCCCATTTTTCCCGTGAGTATAAAAAATATTGCTACAACTGCTAATACCAGAAAAAGATTGCCACCTTGCCGAAGAAACAACCGAAAATCCTTTTCCAAAAGCCCTCTGATTCCTTTCATCATCTCTCGCCTCCTGTTAACATAAGAATCACCTGATCGAGTGATCCGCTCTCCACTACGATTTTCGGATAATTTTCCATATAATACTGCTTCTCGTTCGTAAGACAGGCGATTCCAAAAAAATCTTTTCTCTCTTTTAAAAGATACCTTTTATCCATTGCCCGATACTGTTCCTCACTGACTTTCAACACTGCATATTTTTCCAGAATCGTATCCATCTCTTCGTGGAGCACAATCTTTCCTTTGTGGATCACATAAATATCATCACAGAGATGTTCC
>NZ_JALFPR010000153.1:0-3401 GCF_022785585.1 Oliverpabstia sp.
GCATATAATTATCCTCATAAAAGCACATTCTTTCCTTTTCTGTCTTTGGTATCTCCCATCTATATGTTTCTCCTTGCGCAAAGGCTTTGAGAAACCCCTCGATGCGTTCTTTATCCATGCAGATGAAATTATCAGCTATGCATAATGCTTTTTTATGTCCCAGCTCCTTTAAGTATTTTCCGGCTTGATAGCCGCCGTTATAATGATCGATGACCAAATTTACTACCTTTGAGCATTTTTCAAAATAGCCGTCATACACTACAAACGAAATCCGCATCTGATTTCTAAGGCTTTCATAATCAGCTTCACAAAATCCGATCAGAATCAGTCCATCCATATTCCACATGGATGCACATACCGGAATCTCTCTGATATCAGATGTCGTTTTTATCATCAGAAAATATCCTTTTTCATTCACCTCACGGGAAAGAGCATTCAGCGATGCCATCACAAACCCATCCTCTAAAACCCTGCCCTCATACTTTTCATGGTCATTCACCACCACTCCGATGATTCTTGAATTATTTCTTGCAAGCAAAATACCAGCCATATCCGGGATATATCCTGACCTTTCAAGTTCCTGCTGGACGCGTTTTACCGTCTCATCTGAAATCTTTTCTGTTTTGCCGTGGATCACTTTTGAGACAGTGGCAGTACTAAGACCTAACGTATCTGCAACATCTACGATTCTAATCCTGTTTTGTGTCATTTCCATTCCTTCTTCTGTGATATTATGATTATATGGTACATTATAAATGTGAAATTTACAAAGGTTAAGCGCATAACCTATTACAAAATTATCATTCGATTTTTGTGAAAGTTTGCTATTCCATTACACATTTTCCTGCATTATCTGTTCCGGAAATCGTTAGAGATTGTTTTGCGGAAAATTACCGGAGATCGGTGCGGACTTTCCCGTTCTTTTCCTTGCGTGGGAAGCCATGGTGTGCTAAACTGTTCAGGGAAATAAACACAAAGGTGGAACGATACGTAATGAAATGTACGATCATAGGAATAACCGGAGGAACCGGTTCGGGAAAATCAACGTTTACTAATCGCCTGAAAAATGAATTTCCGGATGATGTGGCAGTTATTTATCATGACAATTATTACCGGTGTCAGGATGCCATTCCCTTTGAAGCGAGAAAAAAAGTGAATTATGATCATCCGGATTCGCTGGAGACGGATCTTCTGACAGAGCACCTCAAAAAGCTAAAAGCAGGAGAAAGCATCGAATGTCCTGTGTATGACTATAGTCAGCATAATCGCTCAAAAGAAACGCTTCATATAGAACCAAAGAAAATTATTCTCGTGGAAGGTATCCTTCTTCTGACGGATCCACGGGTACGGGAACTGCTGGACATCAAAATTTATGTGGATGCAGATGCGGATGAGCGGATCCTCCGGCGAATCATCAGAGATGTAAAGGAACGGGGAAGAGATCTGGATAATATTGTAGAGCAGTATCTGACCACAGTAAAGCCGATGCATTATCTGTATGTGGAACCGATGAAAAATCGGGCAGATATTGTTGTCAACAGTGGAATGAACGATGTGGCTTTCGATGTGGTAAGATCTAAAATCCGGGATCTGCTGGCAGAATAAAAGTAAATTTAGAGAAAGGATATAATGGATTTATGAGATACCATGATATAACGAAAGATGATATGTTAAACGGTGACGGACTGAGGGTGGTTCTGTGGGTTGCCGGATGCAGCCATCACTGCAAAGGCTGTCAGAATCCGATTACCTGGGATCCGGAAGGCGGAGTGCTGTTTGACGAATCTGCAAAACAGGAGATTTTTGAGCAGTTGGACAAACCGTATATAGAGGGAATCACTTTCAGCGGAGGTGATCCGCTTCATGAGAAGAATGTGGATGAAGTTACGGCTTTTGCAAGAGAGATTAAGGAAAAATATCCAAAGAAGAATATCTGGCTGTATACAGGATATCTGTGGGAAGATATTCAGGATCTGCCGATTGTTTCTTATCTGGATGTGATAGTAGACGGCAAATTCGATCTGGAACGCAGGGATGTGAGTCTTCCATGGAAGGGAAGCCCGAATCAGCGGGTGATCGATGTACCAAAATCCAGAGAAGTAGGTCTGGTAGTATTACACGCATAAGGAGAAAAGAATGAAAAGAATCGCAAAATTTCATAAAGTAAGCTGGGAACAGTTCCGGAAGGACTGGGTAGATACCTTCGGGGAACAGCCGGAAGAAAAGATCCGGGAAATATATGAAGGTATTAAACTGCCAAAACGTGCCACCAGGGGAAGTGCCGGATATGATTTTTTTGCACCGGTCAGCTTTACACTGGCGCCGGGAGAGATGGTAAAGATTCCTACCGGTGTCCGGGTGGAGATGGCAGAAGACTGGGTGCTGTGCCTGTATCCGCGAAGCGGTCTTGGTTTCAAGTACCGCCTGCAGTTGAATAACACCGTGGGAATCATTGACAGTGATTATTTTTATTCGGATAATGAAGGGCATATGTTCATGAAGCTGACCAATGACAGCAAAGAAGGAAAAACGCTGGAAGTTGGACAGAGTGAAGGAATGGTACAGGGAATCTTCATGCAGTACGGAATCACTGAAGACGACGATGCAGATGGAGTGAGAAATGGTGGTTTCGGAAGTACCACCGGAAAATAAGGGATAGAAAAGATGAAAGCGAGAAACTGGCTTTTTTTAGCTTCTTTTCTGCTTATGTTAAAAGGAGCTATGGATATCAGTATTTATTATGTGCAGTATCTGAGTCTGAGTCTCAGATATATACCGACTGCACCGGCGCAGATGCACAGGGCCAATGTACTGTGTATTATCTACGGAAGCTATGGAGTATGTCTGTTGATAGTAGGTGTTCTGGGAGTGATCTTCCGGGAGAATCCACGAAGACTACGATTCCTGATGACTACGGGGCTCATATTGTTCGGTTTGGGCTTTTTTACCGGCATGGTAAATTATCTGGTGCTTTTATGGGATGGACACAGCATCAGAGATGCCGTGTTCAGTGTGATCACGAGTGTCCTGTTACCGGCAATGTTTATCCATACTACCTATATCGGAAGACTGGAATATGCGGAAGATCTGAAATACGAGGATATCGGTGATGATAAAGACAAGGATGTGTAATTCTTTTACACATCCTTGTCTTTTTTGTGTGTACCGGATCCGAAAGGGGAAGCGTATGTAAAATCACTTTACAAAGTCCCGGTTTATTTAACGCTTATTTTACGGAAGACAACTTTCGGTTTTAACATAGATTTTCTATACTCTCTTTGTCAGATAAATAATAAAGAAAAAAGGTAACTATTCAGTAGCCACTGTCCCGCGAGGTGTTTTGACATGAATATGTCAAAATCCCGAGACATACAAGCCAAAATGCCATCACCGAAGGTGAT
>NZ_JALFPR010000003.1:0-5947 GCF_022785585.1 Oliverpabstia sp.
CTGCGCACATCCACCGTTCCAGATTGACGGAAATCTTGGATTTACCGCGGGAATCGCAGAGATGCTGCTACAGAGCCACGGAGGAGAAATCGTGATCCTTCCGGCGCTATCGCCGAAGTGGAAATGCGGCTCAGTACAGGGGCTGATCGCCCGGGGTGCGATTACGGTGGATATTGCATGGGAAGGAGCACACGTGAGCTGTTGGATGACGAGTAAGACAGAGCAAAAAGTTCGGGTACGCGTGAAAGAGCAGGAGAGCAGGATGGTATTTTTGAAAGCCGGGGAAAGGGTGCGTCTGGATAGTTGATCATATGCGAAGGTATCTTGCGTAGATGATACAGTTATTTACGAAACGATATACTAGAGCGTGTCTGAAAAATCAGCCGGTGTATGTTTCAGAGTCTTATGGAAACATATACCGGCTGTTGATTTATTTGAGCAAAAACGAGTTAAAGTCTGTATTTACACAAGAAAATTACTGTGATAACAGGCAGGGATGTGCAGGTTTTCAGTGCTGTCTGGCGAATGGATTCTGCGAATTAAGACTTTGACGGAATAAACGGTGCAATCGCTCCTGCTACATTCGAGATCGGCATGGTCTGGAGCCATATATGTCCCGGACCGGTGATGACGGTGTTGAAGATGCCTTCCCCGCCAAAAAGCATATTTTTCACACCGGGAACGGTCTGGATATCCATGGAACAGGTGGCTTCCATAGCAGCCAGATAACCGGTATCCACGATGATCTGCTGACCGGGCTGCAGGTCGTATTCGACAACGTGGCCGTCAAATTCCAGGAATACCATCCCTTCTCCGGCAAGGCGCTGCATGATAAATCCCTCACCGCCGAAGAGTCCGGAACCGAAGCGTTTCTGGAAGAAAACAGAAAGGTTTACCCCGGCTTCGGAAGCGAGAAAACCGGACTTTTGTACAATCAGTTCCCGCCCGGGGGAAATCTGGTAAGGAAGAATACTTCCCGGGAAGCAGGAGGCAAAAGCAATCATGCCGGGACCGCCCTGGGCAGTATAGATATTCTGAAACATGGATTCACCGGAAAACATTCGTCCGAAAGCCTTTCCGATGCCGCCGTTGGTAGAAGTTGCCATGTGCATGTTCGGTGACATCCAGCTCATAGCTCCTTTTTCTGTGATCATTCTTTCGCCGCCGTCCAGATAACAGATGACAACGGGCAAGGTGTCGCCCTGAATTTCATAACGCATAGTATGTACCTCCTGTATAGAAAATTTGCAGCTGTTCAGTTATGAGCAAGTAGCGAAGCGGATTGCGAATATCCGCTTGAATGAGTTCCGGAGTTGTTTACATTCTGCCTGGAACAGTGAAAATCATGGTTATGATGATGTTTCTACTGGTATTATATCAAAGTAGACAGCTGGATGATATGGAATTAAGAAAAAAGTAAACAATAAAATTTGAAAAAAGTGTTTGACAAATATATATGTATGTGGTAATTTATAGAAAAAGTTTAGTGTAGTAAACCGTTGAAGCGGAGATCAAAGCAGTTATGCGCGCACAGAGAGTCCGGGAGGGTGAGAGCCGGGTGGAGATGCAGGCTGCCAAATGGACCGCTGAGGGCGCAGTGAACAGTCATTATTTCGAATCGGCTCAGTATTCTGCGACGTGGGGCATACGTCAGTTGCCGGGAATATGCAGGTATTCCGCAAAGCGCACAGTGCAAACTGTGAAACAAGGTGGTACCGCGGGTAGTTTATCATACGCTCGTCCTTGACAGAAGAACAAGTTTCTGTCGAGGGCGGGCGTTTTTTCGCGTTGTGTATCAATAATTGATCCGGTGAATCAATTTTGATTCGCGGGCAACAAGTCAAGGTTCATGCTTGCCTGAGACTTTCGCGGCAGGACAGAAAAACAAAGGGAAAGACAGTAACAGAAAAGATTTACAGGAGGTGCCCGAATGTATCCAACATTAGAAAAGGTAAAAGAAATTGCAGCCAGTGGAGAGTATCGTAGAATTCCCGTATGTAAGGAGTTATATGCGGATCGATATACACCCGTAGAAGTGATGCGGGTTTTGCGGAAAGCAAGTAAGCATTGCTATCTGCTTGAGAGTGCCAGCCAGACGGAGGTATGGGGAAGATTTTCTTTCCTCGGTTATGAACCGGCGATGGAGATCACCTGTACGGATGGCGTCCTGAATATCCGCAAAACCGGGGAGGATATGGTTGTGACAAAGAAAGTGGAACATCCGGGCGATACTCTGCGGGAGATTATTGAACAGTATAAAACACCGGTGATGGAAGAACTCCCACCATTTACCGGCGGGCTGGTAGGGTACTTTTCCTATGACTATATCAAATATAGCGAACAGAAATTAAAACTCGAAGATAAAGAGCAGCAGGATTTCAGGGATATGGATCTGATGTTGTTCGATCAGGTGATTGCCTTTGATCATTACCGTCAGAAAGTGTTGCTGATCGCCGGAGTGATGACCGATGATCTGGAAGCGTCTTATCAGAAGGCAGAAGGAAAACTGGAAGAGATGGCACAGCTTCTGAAAACCGGACCGCATATGGAATTCGAAAAACTGAAGCTGGAGTCCGATATCCGGCCACAGTTTCCGGAAGCGGAATACTGTAAGATGGTGGAGAAAGCCAAACATTACATCCGTGAGGGTGATATTTTCCAGGTGGTATTATCGAATCCGATGCGGGCGAAAGCGACAGGAAATCTTTTCGATACCTACCGGGTGTTGAGGGCGACAAACCCATCTCCGTATATGTTCTATTTTTCCAGCGACGATATTGAGATTGCGGGAGCATCTCCGGAGACTCTGGTAAAACTGGAAGCCGGGAATCTGAGTACTTTCCCGTTGGCCGGAACCAGACCGAGAGGAAAGACAAGGGAAGAAGACAGGGAACTGGAAGCCGGACTTTTAAAAGATGAAAAAGAACGGGCAGAACACAACATGCTGGTGGATCTGGGAAGAAATGATATCGGAAAGATCAGTAAGATCGGCAGTGTGAAAGTGGAAAAATACATGTGTGTGGAACATTTTTCACATGTCATGCATCTTGGTTCTACGGTAGTCGGAGATCTGCGAGAGGATAAAGATGCGGTGGATGCCGTTGATGCGATCCTGCCGGCCGGAACACTCTCCGGAGCACCGAAGTTCCGGGCCTGTCAGATCATCGAAGAACTGGAACACAGCAAACGTGGCATCTACGGTGGGGCGATCGGTTATCTTGATTTTACAGGAAATCTGGACACCTGTATCGCGATTCGCCTGGTTTATAAAAAGAAGGGCGAAATCTGTATTCGTTCCGGTGCCGGTATCGTGGCGGACAGCGTACCGGAGAAAGAATTTGAAGAATGCTGCAACAAGGCACGGGCCGTGGTTCAGGCAATTGCACAGGCACAGGAGGGATTGGAATGATAGTACTGATTGATAATTACGACAGTTTTTCTTATAACTTATATCAGCTGATCGGTTCCGTGGAGCCGGACGTCAAAGTTGTACGAAACGATGCATATACGGTGGAAGAGATCGAGGCGATGAAACCGGAAGCCATCATCCTTTCTCCGGGACCCGGAAAACCGTCCGATGCAGGAATCTGTATTGAGGCGATCCGGTATTTTGCAGGAAAGGTTCCGGTCTTTGGTGTGTGTCTGGGACATCAGGCAATCTGCGAAGCATTTGGTGGAACGGTGTCCTATGCGAAAGAACTGATGCACGGAAAACAGAAAGAGATTCATCAGATCGGTGAAAATCAGCTGTTTCAGGGGCTGCCGGAGACATTTCCGGCAGCGCGGTATCACTCACTGGCAGCATTAAAGGAAAAACTGCCGGAAGAACTGAAAGTGACTGCGGAGTCGGAAGACGGAGAAGTGATGGCGGTAGAACACACAAAATATCCGATCTACGGTGTACAGTTTCACCCGGAATCAGTGATGACACCGGATGGCAAGATTATGATAGAGAACTTTATGGATGTAGTCAGAGGGGGAAGAGAACAATGATCAAAGAAGCAATTATCAAAGTGGCAAAAAAAGAAGATCTGACATATGAAGAATCAAAAGCTGTTATGAATGAGATCATGGATGGAGAAACTTCTCAGGTACAGACGGCGGCATATCTGACAGCCTTAGCTATGAAGGGTGAAACCATTGATGAGATCACAGGATCTGCCGAAGGTATGCGTTCCCATGCCCTGCAGTTAAAACATGATATGGATGTCCTGGAGATTGTCGGTACCGGTGGGGACGGTTCCAATTCTTTTAATATTTCCACAACCGCTTCTCTGGTCATCGCAGCAGGTGGTGTTCCGGTAGCAAAACATGGAAACCGTGCGGCATCTTCCAAATCAGGAGCAGCGGATGTACTGGAAGCCCTGGGTGTAAAGATCACGCTGACACCGGAACAGAGTGAAAAAATACTGGAAAAGATCGGGATCTGTTTCCTGTTTGCACAGACTTATCACACCGCGATGAAATATGTGGCACCGGTCAGAAAAGAACTGGGTATCCGCACAGTGTTTAACATTCTCGGCCCGCTGACGAACCCGGCAAATGCAAACATGCAGATCATGGGTGTCTACAGTGAAGAGCTGGTAGAGCCGATGGCACAGGTTCTGGTGAAACTGGGCGTGAAAAATGGTATGGTTGTGTATGGTACGGACAGCCTGGATGAGATCTCGATGAGTGCACCGACCGCTGTGTGCGAGATCTGCGACGGTAAATTAGCTCCTTACGAGATCGTTCCGGAGCAGTTCGGTTATAAGAAATGCGAGAAAGATGAGTTGAAGGGTGGTACCCCACAGGAAAATGCGACCATCACCCGAGCAATCCTCGATGGCAGTGAACAGGGGGCGAAACGACAGGCCGTGTGCATGAACGCCGGAGCCGCTCTGTATGTGGCAGGAAAAGCAGGGACACTGGAAGAAGGTGTACGTCTGGCAGAGCAACTGATCGACAGCGGTGCAGCACTGAAGAAACTGGAAGCATTCATTCGGGAGAGTAATGAAGCATGAATATATTAGAAGAAATTGCAGGAAAGACAAGAGAGCGGATTGACCAGGAAAAAAGTAAGGTATCTGTTGCAGAATTAAAGGAAAGGATCCGGGACCGGGAACAGAATCCGGCGATTCTTCCGACACTGTCTTTTTATCAGGCATTGAAAAAAGAAGGGATGTCCTATATCTGTGAGGTGAAGAAAGCATCTCCGTCAAAAGGACTGATTGCACCGGATTTTCCGTATGTGGAGATCGCAAAAGAATATGAGGCAGCGGGTGCATCGGCGATTTCCTGTCTGACAGAGCCCTTTTATTTTCAGGGATCCGACCGGTATCTGGAAGAGATTACAGCGGCAGTGAATATTCCGGTACTCCGGAAAGATTTTACGGTAGATGAGTATATGATCTATCAGGCGAAAGCCTTTGGTGCATCAGCAGTACTTCTGATCTGTGCGATCCTCGATGATGTACAGCTGAGAGAGTACCGGCAGCTGGCAGAAAGTCTGGGGCTGGATGCGCTGGTGGAAGCACATGATGAGCGGGAAGTAGAGCGGGCATTGGAAGCCGGAGCGAAGATCGTAGGAGTCAATAACCGGGATCTTCGGACATTCCGGGTGGATATGAATAACAGCATCCGGCTGCGGAATCTGGCACCGGAGGAAGTGGTCTTTGTATCAGAAAGCGGAATCAGGACGAGTGCAGATATCAATCTGTTATATGATAACCGGGTGGATGCCGTGCTGATCGGAGAAACGCTGATGCGAAGCCCGGATAAAAAGGCGGTGCTTGAGACGCTGAACGGGAAACCACTTTCCCGGTAAATGAGAGAGCGGATGCGGGTAAGGAAGGGAAATCCTGTATAACGCATATCGGGGTAAAAAGCAGCAGGAGAGATTAAGCATGAGCAGAATAAAAATATGCGGTCTGCGGCGGCCGGAGGATATCGCGGCGGTCAATGAGGC
>NZ_JALFPR010000016.1:0-35482 GCF_022785585.1 Oliverpabstia sp.
TAGAGCGTGTTTGAAAAAGGCTTTTCGTGAGCTGCGAGTCCCAGTTTGTGGGAGATTTTATCCGAATGAGGGCGGCGTAGCGGGCTACGGCAACCGAATGAGGGTAAAATATACCGCAAAGTGGGGCTTGCAGATTGCGGAAATGATTTTTCAGACACTCTCTAGATCGTGTCTGAAATAACTGTATCATTCACTTGGCCGCGGAATCAAAATCACTGCTTCCCATCATCAACAGGAAAAGAAAACGTCAGCTGATAAACATGGCATCCCCAAAACTAAAAAACCTGTACCGTTCCTGTACTGCCACTTCATATGCATGCATGATTTTTTCTTTCCCTGCCAGCGCAGATACCAGCATCAGTAACGTGGACTCCGGCAGATGGAAATTTGTGATCAGGGCATCGATACATTTGAACCTGTATCCAGGATAGATGAATATCTCGGTCCAGCCGCTTGTTGCTTTTACGATTCCATCCTCTCCTGTTGCGGATTCCAGTGTACGACAGCTGGTAGTTCCCACCGCGATCACTCTGCCACCATTTTTCTTTGTGGCATTGATCAATTTTGCCTGATCTTCCTCTACAATATAGAATTCAGAATGCATATGATGTTTCTCTACATCATCCACTTTAACAGGACGGAAAGTTCCAAGACCTACATGAAGGGTGACATGCGCGATGTTCACACCCATCTCTTTTACCTGCTCCAGAAGTTCCGGTGTAAAATGTAATCCGGCAGTGGGTGCGGCCGCAGATCCTTCGTGTTTTGCATATACGGTCTGATAACGGTTCTTATCCTGTAACTTATGTGTGATATACGGCGGCAGCGGCATCTCCCCCAGCTGATCCAGAATCTCCTCAAAGATTCCTTCATAATGGAACTGGATCAGACGGTTTCCCTCATCTACCACATCGATGATCTCCCCGGTCAGTAATCCTTCTCCGAAATCGATCACGGCTCCCGGGCGGGCTTTCTTTCCCGGTTTTACCAGGCATTCCCAGATATCATTCTCTCTGCGTTTCAGCAGAAGAATCTCGATCACAGCTCCGGTCTCTTTTTTATGTCCGTACAGTCTGGCCGGGATTACTTTCGTATCATTTACCACCAGACAATCGCCCGGTTTCAGATAATTCAGAATATGTTTAAAATCTGTATGCTCTAGTTCCCCTGTCTCTTTGTCCAGGTGCATCAGTCTGGAGGAAGAACGGTCTTCCAACGGATCCTGCGCAATCAGTTCCTGGGGAAGATCATAATAAAAATCTGCTGTTCTCATTTTCTCTAAACTCCTTTATTTTTTGCTTTTCACACTATAGCACTTTATGAAACTTCCCGCAAGTGGGGAGTTCCTGTCAGCAGATGCTTTCTCTGCATTTTCCTCTTATTATCACTTCCACGAGATCCAGTTCCTGATTCAGGATACAAAGATCCGCATCGCACCCTTCCTCAATCTTTCCCTTATCTTTCAACTGCAGAATCCGCGCCGGATTGGCCGTGATGGTGGAGATGGCAATCTCCAGAGGAATATCTGCTTTGCATACACACTCTTTGACCTCTTTCAGGAGACAACTGGACTGTCCGACGCCCATTCCAAGGAATTCTCCTCCGGCCGTATACATCGGCAGGCTTCCCTGACCATCGGAAGAAATAGTGATATGTTTCGGATCCACCCCTGCTTCCATCATCCGCCGGATCCCGTTGCATACTCTGACTTCATCACAGATAGTTTCCCAGTAATCGATATCTTCGTTGCCGGTAAAATCAACATTTCCACCATTCTTTGCATACTCAGTGGCCTTACAGAACAGTTTCTCGTTCCGGTTGATATGAGTCGGAAGAATCTGAGAGGCCGGTATCTCGGTCTCTGCCACCACGCGCTCGATCAGATCCATGCATCTCGGACTGTCCCCGAGATGCACATTGACAACACCTGCTTTTCCTGAAAGAACACCGCCCAGTCTCGTATCCGCCACCACACGAACGAATTCTTCAAACGTCGGCTGGGAAGAACGATGATCGGAAATGGCGATTTCTCCGGTTCCGATGATTTCCTGAATCATCATGATATCTTTTGTGATGCTGTCCGTCAGTGTGTGCACCGGAATCTGATAGCTTCCGGTATAACAGTAAGCTGACATTCCCTGTTCACATAACCCTTTTGTTTTTGCCACCAGTGCGCACATATCTCTTCCGATACCGTCCGTTCCAAGACATCCGACCACTGTGGTGACACCGAACTTTGTAAGCCCTTCCACCGTCGCTTCCGGTGTGCGGTTGGCAAAACCGCCCTCTCCGCCACCGCCAAGAATATGCACATGGCAGTCAATAAAACCCGGTGTCAGAATCTTTCCACTGCCGTCAATAATATCTTCTGCTGTGAGATACGGTATCTCCGGCATGCATCCTGCCTCTTCTATCTTTGCAATTTTATCTCCGATGATCAGCACATCCTTGTTTCCAAGATGTTCCGGTGCATATACATTGATATTTTTAATTAATTTCATACGTCTGTAATCCTTCCTGCAACATAAATATTAAACGCTTCCTTTCAACAAAAAGAACAAAAAGCGTGTAGTGGAAAATAATTTTCCATCTACACGCTTTATTTTACAATAGATTCCCTTTTCCTTCAATCTGTTTCCGTGAACAATACCATCATCAGAATCCGATTCCAACCGCAATCAAAATCGTGATCACAGCACCGATCATCAACACACCCAGGTATTTCCACATGAACTTGATCCAGCTGGACCACTCGATTCTGGCAATAGCCAGAGAACCGATCAGACATCCGGAAGTCGGAACGATCAGATTGGTAAATGCATCTCCCAGCTGGAAAGCAAGTACCGAAGTCTGACGGGTAACTCCCAACAGATCTGCCAGCGGAGCCATGATTGGCATCGTGACTGCTGCCTGACCGGATCCGGATACCACAAAGAAATTAAATACGGACTGAAACAGATACATCAGCACAGCTGCTGCCGCACCGGAAAGTCCTGCCAGTGCTTTGGAGATTCCATACATGATCGTATTGATCACGGTTGGAGTTGTCGGATCGGAACCGCCGAGTACCTGCATGATTCCCTGCGCCATGGCTACAACCAGAGCCGCTCCGATCAAATCTTTTGCACCATTTTTAAAAGAAGTTGCAATATCATTCATCTTCATATCGTTCAGATGGAACATCACACCGATCACACCTGCAACGATACCCATGATAAAGAACTGTGTCGCAATCTCAGGCATATAATACCCTTTTTTCATAACACCCCAGACTACCCATACAACGGTAACAGCCAGTGTAAGCAGAACCAGAATGTGTCCGATCCCGAAAGAATGACCATCATCGATACCTGTTTTCTCGTTCTGCTCACGGAAATACTGATCTGTCTTATAAGCAACCGAGATCGTCGGTGTTTTTTTCACTTTCGCTGCATAGAACATGGTCATTCCACAGCCGAGTGCAGTAAATACAACCCACATCGCCATACGGAATCCCGCACCGGAAAACACATCAATACCGGCAATTCCCTGTGCGATACCCACAGAAAACGGGTTCATCCAGGAAGCACCAAAACCAATCTGTGTTGCCACATAAGTAACCAGAACTGCAATGACCGTATCATATCCAACCGCAACAAACAGTGGACACAAAATCATGGTAAACGGAAGTGCTTCCTCTCCCATTCCAAAAACAGCCCCGCCTAGAGAAAACAGTACAAAAAGAACCGGAATCAGCAATTTTTCTGCCCCTTTTGCCTTGCGGATCAGTCCGACCAGTCCCGCTTCGATGGCTCCTGTCCGGATCATGATACCAAACGCACCACCTACTACCAGCAAAAATGCAATGATCTGAATCGCAGAATCGCTGACAATTCCATTAAACATGTAATTAAAGAAACCACTTTCGCCGTCACCACTGAATAAGGTAACCCCTTCTGTGACTGCTTTTCCCGCATCGTCTGTCAGATACTGGAAACTTCCATCTTTAATTACCGTACGGGTCTTCTCCACCCCGTTCATCATGTACGTAACATCCTGTGTTTCGTAGTAGCCCTTCGGAACAAAGAACGTAACGATCGCAGCAAGGACAACCACAAAGAAAATAATAATGTAAGTGTCCGGAACGCTAAACCCTTTGTTAAATGATTTCAGGCCTTCTCCTTTTTTCTTGCTCATACTTGAGTATCCCTCCATTTTATCTTTACATCCCATAATGGATATGCACACACGATTGTACCACAGAAGTACAAAGAAAGTAAGCCATAAAAAGAAAAAGCTGAAAGTTTACAGTACTTTCAGCTTTTTCTGCTCCACAAGAGTTTTATCGTATCCGAAGCATCTTCTCCATCTCTTCTTTTGTGCAGGATGTTTCTGCATATCGCGCTTTCTCATAAATCTGTGCAAATACTTTCGCATCGGCATCCTCTAGCTCCATGTGACCTGCAGTCTGGGTTGGTGTCCAGGCACTGTCCGGGGATCCTTTCAGTTTTTCGAGAACTTTTTTCCGATAGTGCTTTCGGATCCTTCCATCTGCAGATCGATTCCAGAAAAGATGTTCTTTCTTTTTCCGGTTCAGATTTTTCTTTTTTTCAGCTGCCGGTGGTGGCAGTAATCGTTCGATCTTGTCTCCGTTTTCCTCGGTCTTTTCATTAAAACGCAGATACAATCGATACAGCGCCCGCACTCCAACAAAAACGCACACAAGCACCAGACTGATACCGATCATCCAGCCGATCAGATCCAGCAATTTGTACAACAGTTCCAAAAACCACGGAATCTCTCTGCTGGCAGTCGCCTGCATCATCTGATTCGTCTGCTCTGCTGCCATCGTTCCCTCTTGCGCCGGTGAATTCGGAATCAGATGTAGCAGCCAGCGTATCACAGTTTTTAACGCCTGACCACCCTTCCGTATCAGCTGATCAATACCCAGATAAGGAGCTGCGATCATGGCCACCGCCGTAACTGCGGAAACCAGCCATATCATCCCCTGGTTGATCTTAGCCAGCCGCCGTACCGGAAGTCTTTCCAGAGATGCATGTGTTTTTAAAAAAGAATCCACCTCTTTCAGGTTGATATGGAAATTACAGAGCAGATAATATAATGCCGCAAGAACCGGAGCAATCCGAATCGCCGTATCCGACACAAAATGCTGACCAAGAAAATACAGAACCAGAGCAATTCCAAGCCATGGATACGACGGAATCTTCAACCAACAGGTTTTCTTTGATGCCCTCCCATAAAAATAGGAAAATGCCGCAATAACTCCCAGAATTCCTGTCCAGATTCCGCAAACACCACTTCCTGCAAGCATCACAGACCCTCCGATCAGAAGCAACGTAACGATTCCGAACTGCCAGAAATGAGTTGCTTTCTTCTCTGCCAGAAACAGGCCTGCATTTAGCGGAAACAGCAGACATCCCACCAGTACAAACGGTTCGCTTCCATGCCCGGATATTACCACTGCACACGCATAGATGGCAAATAAGATCAAAAATCCATGACACAGCTCCAGAAGCATCAGTGCCGCCTGTCGTTTGGTTATCTTCAACTGCTTCATTTTGCCACCTCCCATCGAAGTGCTGTCATATTTCGGCTGTCCGGAAGTTTCCATTCCATATCCTCATATAAGGTAGCGATCCATACACCGGTTCCTCCTTCGTTCAGAAGCCTGCAGAATCCGTCATAACAGCTCTCTCTCTGATTTTTGGAAATCATCACATAGGTCCGGTTTCCCCTGTTCGCCTCTTCCCGTAGACGATCCAGGATCACTTCCATGTGTTCTGCTTTCTGATCCAGATCCAGCCGTGTCAGTCCTTCATACAACGCACGCACCTGCTGTGGTCCGGTACCCGGTTCCAGGCTGAAACATGTTTTTGTCTTCAGATCTCGTCCATTGGTACGGATCCCCGCAGGAATTCCATTCTGCAACAGACGGGAAACCAGGGCTGCTGCCAGCCGGATCCCCTCTTCGTGGATCGCATCAAATTTCCAGATGGTCTCGTCTTCTACATCCAGCAAAACCACCACTTCCTGTGCAGATGTGGAATCATAGAGATTGACCATCCACTGATCCGTCCGTGCAGATACTTTCCAGTTAATCTTATGCATCGGATCTGTCGGCTGATATTCCCGGATTCCCCGAAATTCAAAAGGATCTTCATACAGATTCTTCCGGGACAGCACACTTCCCATTATTTTCTGAAAGGGGATCTCCAGCCTGGTCTCATCCACCATCCGCGGATATACATAGAAATGATCCGGCGATTCCAGTGTTTTATAGAATTTTCCATTCATCAGCGGACTTCTTGTCACCAGTTCCACCTGAGACAGTTCATAATATCCACGCCTGGAACAGTAGAATGAAATCGTCCTGGTAATTTTCTGATAACTGCCTACCGAAAAGATATCTCTTTTATAACATTGATCCGAGACACTTGTATTTTCTCCGTCGGCAAACCGAAGATTCCGGTGCATCTGAAATCCCACCTGCAGCACAGGAAGAAACAGCCATTTTCTGTTATAGATGGTTTCCGTCAGTATGGCATCCCGCCCTTCCAGAGAAGGTTCTTTCTGAAATTCCACACGTGCATCCAGATGTTTTTCCCACAGATGCCCGTAGATTTTCACCAGCACAGCATTCATCACAAATGCACCGATCAGTACTACTATAATGATCATCTGCTATCTCTCCCATTCTTCTGTCGGCACGCTCACCTGTCCCAGAATCTCCTCAATCTTTGTCTGACCGGTAACTGCCCCGCCAAATCCTCTTGACAATACCAGACGATGTGCCATGACAGGACCGGCTACTGTTTTGATATCCTCCGGCACCACATAGTCTCTTCCCCGGATCCATGCATACGCCTGAGATGCCCGAAGAAGCGCCATCGTTCCACGTGGACTCACACCGGACAGAATCTCTTTGTCTTTTCTTGTCGCCTGTACCAGATCTGCCATATACTCCAGCAGAAGTTCATGTACATGAACCTTCTTTACCTGCTCCCGCGCTGCCAGAATCTGTTCTTTTTTACATACTGCCTGTAATGTTTCATACGGCTGATCCAGTATAAAACGCTTTAAAATTCCCACTTCTTCTTTCTTATCCGGCAGTCCCATCGACAGTTTCATAAAGAAACGATCCAGCTGTGCTTCCGGAAGGGGGAAAGTTCCTGTCGTTTCCAACGGGTTCTGGGTTGCAATAACAAAGAAAGGTTCTGCCAGTTTTCTTGTCACCCCGTCTACCGTCACCTGGCGTTCCTCCATACATTCCAGAAGACTTGCCTGAGTTCTCGGAGTCGCGCGGTTGATCTCATCTGCCAGAATAATATTGGCAAATACAGGACCCGGGCGAAACTGAAATTCACCTGCCTGCTGATTATAATAGTTCAGTCCAGTGATATCCGATGGCAGAAGATCCGGTGTAAACTGAATACGTCCGAAATCAACATCCAGTGATCTGGATAATGACTTCGCCAGCATCGTCTTTCCGGTTCCCGGTACATCTTCCAGAAGTACGTGTCCTCCCGCTGCCAGTGTGGTCAGTACCAGATCAATAGTCTCCTCTTTCCCGACCAGAACCTTTCCGATATTTTCTCTTAACGCCTGCACCCAGGCTCTTGACTGTTCCATGCAAAAAATCCTCCCATATAAAGTCTTCAGTCAGTATTTATCGGCATTTTGCCTGATATTTCTTCCTGTTTTTGTAACATTTTCGTCACTATTGAACGAATAGTTACATTATAACTTTATATGAGAGGACTTGCAAGTTATTTATGCCACACGGATCATACCGGAAATTTCTTTCACGGTAGACATTCCTTTTGCCACTGCCAGTGCATCTTTCAGATTCTTTTCTTTCACTTCATCTGTGATCACAACGATCTCTGCATACTGGTCTTTCTTTCTTCTCTGGATAACCTGTGCCAGACTCACACCACTGTTGCCGAACACGCTGGCGATATTTGCCAGGACACCCGGACGGTCTTCCACGAACATACGGATGAAGAATTTGCTGCTGATCTCGTTCATATGTTTGATCGGAAGGTTCTTATAACAGGTACATCCGATTCTTCCACAGCAGTCATGCAGAATATTTCTTACAATATCAAAGACATCACCGACTACCGCACTCGCTGTAGGCAGTTCTCCTGCGCCACGGCCGTAGAACATCGCGTCCTGCACCGCATCTCCCTGTACAAATACGGCATTGTAGGCGTCATTAACCGATGCCAGCGGATGATTCACATCGATCAGCATCGGATGGACTCTCGCCTCGATTCCTTCCGGTGTGTTTCTAGCCACGCCAAGAAGTTTGATCACGCATCCCATCTCGTTGGCATATTCGATATCCGTTGCCGTGATTTTGGTGATTCCTTCGGTATATACATCATCAAAAGTCACTCTGGAATTGAAAGCTGCACTGGCAAGAATCGCCACTTTTCTTCCTGCATCCAGACCTTCCACGTCCGCTGTCGGATCACTTTCCGCATAGCCGAGATCCTGCGCCAGTTTCAGAGCATCGGCAAACTCCATACCGTTCTGGCTCATCTTGGTCAGGATAAAGTTAGTCGTACCGTTCACGATACCCATAACTTCGGAAATATGATTGCCTGCCAGACACTGTTTGATCGGGCGGATGATCGGGATTCCGCCGGCCACTGCTGCTTCATGGAGAAAATCTTTTTTGTTCTTTGCAGCGGTATCTAACAGAATGTGACCGTCCGCTGCGATCAGATCCTTATTTGCCGTCACGACATTCTTTCCTGCCTCCAGCGCTTCCAGAATATAAGTTCTCGCCGGTTCGATGCCTCCGATCAGCTCGATTACAATCTCAATCTCCGGATCGTCTACAATCTCTTTCCAGTTATTCGTAAGCAGTGACGGATCGTCTGTCTTCTGAGCCGCTTTCTCTATATTCCGAACCAGTATCTTCTTCAGTTCCACTCTGGCTCCCAGCTTTGAAACCATCTCTTCCTGCTGCATTTTTAACACTTTATATACACCACCACCTACGGTGCCAAAACCAAGCAAAGCTGCTTTAATGACTCTTTCTGCCATATCCTTTTTCTCCTTTTCCGCCACAGAGGGCAACATCACTTTTCGCCCATTTTACCACACTAAAGTGAACTTGTGAAGTGCGAAGTGTCTGCCACACTGAAATTTCTCCGAATTTTCCTGCCAGACACTACTGTTTCTGAATTTTCTCTTGCATTTTCACCTGTTCTGATACATAATAACACCAAGACAACCTTTATATTGCTGACGGGGAGCTGGTGAAAGCCGGCTGAGAGGAGACGTGATTCCGTTTCGACCCGAAAACCTGATTTGGATAATGCCAACGTAGGAAAAATATACCGGACAAAAGAAGTATACATACACACTGTTTCCTTTTTTCGTCATACAGATCACAGGATCCTTACTCAGGTAAGGGTCCTTTTTACTGCATAGTAAAAAGTCCTCCACAAGAAGCCGCCGAACTGTTCCTTCTCGCAATATATCCGTCTGTCAAAAGCGATACATCGGGGACACCACCTTGTACCGCTGTAAAAAAGACAAAATCTTATGATTTTGTTCAACATCAGAAACCCGGAACCTGCTTTCTGATTCAGGCGTCAGCAACTGCTCCTATATATTGTCCGGACGTATGGATTTTTGTCCTGCATGGATACGTCTGTGTTTTGCTGACGTCAAAAACAGATACTTTTTTATTATGTATGTGAAAAGAATGGAGGCAAAACAACATGAGAAATTACACCACTCAGATGGATGCGGCACGCAAGGGAATCATTACACCCGAAATCAGCCTTGTAGCCAAAAAGGAGCATATGGATGTCAGTAAACTGATGACACTTGTTGCCGAAGGTAAAGTAGCGATCTGCGCCAATAAAAATCACACCTGTTTAAGTGCGGAAGGTGTGGGAAGTATGCTCCGCACAAAAATCAATGTCAATCTCGGTGTTTCCCGTGACTGTAAAGACTATGATATCGAAATGAAGAAAGTAATGAGCGCTGTGGAACTCGGTGCTGAAGCCATCATGGATCTTTCCAGCCATGGAAATACCCAGCCTTTCCGCCGTAAACTGACAAGTGAATGTCCGGTTATGATCGGTACGGTTCCTGTCTATGACAGCGTCATTCATTATCAGCGTGATCTTGCAACTCTGACCGCAAAAGACTTTATAGATGTGATCCGGATGCATGCGGAGGACGGTGTGGACTTTGTCACTCTCCACTGCGGAATCACACGAAAAACCATCGAGCAGATCAAAAAGCACAAACGAAAAATGAATATCGTCAGCCGTGGAGGAAGTCTGGTTTTTGCCTGGATGAGCATGACCGGTGAGGAAAATCCATTCTATGAGTATTATGATGAAATTCTTGATATCTGCGAGGAATATGATGTGACCATTTCTTTAGGTGATGCCTGCCGGCCGGGATGTCTGGCAGATGCAACCGATGTATGCCAGATTGAAGAACTGGTTCGTCTCGGAGAACTGACAAAACGTGCATGGGATCACAATGTACAGGTTATGGTGGAAGGTCCCGGACATGTTCCTCTGGATCAGGTAGCTGCCAATATGAAAGTCCAGCAGAGCATCTGTATGGGAGCTCCTTTCTATGTACTCGGACCACTTGTCACCGATATTGCTCCCGGATATGACCATATCACCGCAGCCATCGGTGGCGCCGTTGCTGCCATGAACGGTGCTGCATTCCTTTGTTATGTAACACCAGCCGAACATCTGGCTCTTCCAAATGTAGAAGATACCAAGCAAGGAATCATTGCCTCCAAAATCGCAGCTCATGCAGCTGATATTGCCAAAGGAATCCCCGGCGCCCGTGATATAGATGATAAAATGGCAGATGCACGTCGTGTGCTCGACTGGGATGCCCAGTATGCCTGTGCTTTAGATCCGGAAACTGCCAAATCCATCCGCGCCAGCAGAATGCCGGAAGATGACCACAGCGATACCTGCAGCATGTGCGGCAAATTCTGTGCTGTCAGAAGCATGAACAAAGCCCTCGCTGGAGAGTATATTGATATTTTGTAAAATTATCACTTTTTAAATGATCTTGTATTTTTCATTTAAAAGTAATTATGATGAAATTATAAAACGCCACGAAGCGCATCGAATCTGCTGAATACCACCAGATCTTCTTGCGTTTCGTGGCGTTTTGACACGTTTCTTTATTTACTTTTTACAAATGTAAGGATTTATTTGTAGTTTACGATCTGTCCGAATTCTTCTTTGAGGGAAGCGCCTCCAACCAGTCCGCCATCGATGTCTGCCTGAGCAAACAGGTCTGCTGCTGTTTTGGAGTTTACGGATCCACCGTACTGGATACGGATCTCTGCTGCTGTAGCATCATCGTATACTTCAGCGATGCACTCACGAATCTTACCGCATACTTCCTGAGCCTGCTCAGTAGTAGCTGTTTTTCCGGTTCCGATTGCCCAGATTGGTTCGTAAGCGATAACGGCTTTCTTTGCCTGATCTGCTGTCAGACCCTGGAAGCCAATCTTAACCTGCTGACGGATGAAGTCCATGGTTACACCCTGCTCTCTCTGTTCCAGAGACTCACCACAGCACATGATAGGTGTCAGTCCATGTTCGAATGCTTTGTGCATTTTTTTGTTGATATCTTCATCTGTTTCTCCGAAGTATCCTCTTCTCTCGGAATGTCCCAGAACAACGTATTTTACGCCTGCATCTACCAGCATGTTCGGGGAGATTTCTCCGGTGTAAGCACCTTTTTCTTCGAAGTACATATTCTCAGCACCAACCTGGATGTTAGTTCCTTTTGCAGCTTCTACTACAGGAACGATGTCGATAGCAGGTACACAGAATACTACGTCTACTTCGTCATTCTTTACCAGTGGTTTCAGAGTTTCAACCAGTTTTACAGCCTCACTTGGAGTCATGTTCATTTTCCAGTTACCGGCAATAATTTTTTTTCTAGCCATGTTACGTTTCCTCTTTTCTTGTATCCTTTCCAGAATCTGATTCTTATTTATCGTTTGCTGCTGCAACACCTGGCAGTTCTTTTCCTTCCAGGAATTCCAGGGAAGCTCCACCACCGGTAGAGATGTGAGTCATCTTGTCACCAAATCCCAGGATATTAACAGCTGCTGCGGAATCACCACCACCGATGATGGTTGTAGCGTCTGTCTCAGCCAGAGCTTTTGCTACTGCTGCGGTACCGTGTGCGAAGTTCGGCATTTCGAAGCATCCCATCGGTCCGTTCCATACTACAGTCTTAGCATCTTTTACAGCGTCTGCAAACAGTTTTTCTGTTTCCGGTCCGATATCCAGACCTTCCCAGCCATCCGGAATCTGTCCACATGGAACAACTTTCATGTTGCAGTCGTTAGAGAATTCATCACCGATTCTGTTATCTACAGGCAAAAGCAGTTTTACACCTTTTTCTGCTGCTTTTTTCTTCATATCCAGAGCATACTGCAGATAGTCATCTTCACACAGGGATACACCGATGTTACCACCTTCTGCTTTTGCGAAAGTATAAGCCATACCACCGCCGATGATCAGAGTATCTACTTTATCCAGCAGGTTGTTGATTACGGAAATCTTGCTGGAAACTTTTGCTCCACCCAGGATAGCAACGAATGGTCTTTCCGGGTTGTTTACTGCATTACCAAGGAAATCGATCTCTTTCTGCATCAGATATCCAACAACAGCAGTATCTACATATTTTGTAACACCTACGTTAGAGCAGTGAGCTCTGTGAGCGGTTCCGAATGCATCGTTTACGAAAACATCACACAGGGAAGCCAGTTCTTTGGAGAATTCGTCTCCATTTTTGGTTTCTTCTGCACGATAACGGGTGTTCTCCAGAAGGATTACTTCGCCGTCTTTCATAGCTTCTACAGCTGCTTTTGCGTTTGGTCCGACAACTTCCGGATCAGCTGCAAATTTTACTTCCTGTCCCAGCAGTTCGCTCAGTCTTACTGCAACCGGTGCCAGAGATAATTCTGGTTTCGGCTCTCCCTTCGGTTTGCCAAGATGAGAACACAGAATTACTTTTCCACCATCAGCAATCAGTTTTTTGATAGTAGGAAGTGCTGCTACCAGACGGTTCTCGTCTGTGATCTTTCCATCCTGCAGAGGTACGTTGAAGTCGCAACGAACCAGAACTCTTTTGCCTTTTACGTTGATATTATCAACAGATTTTTTATTAAGCATTGGCATATGCCTCCTTTTTATTATTCGCACATCTGTGCAATTACAGCCGCAGCTGTATAAAAAAGGAGTCCGGTCCAAAGAGACCGGACCCCCAATGAGCCTATGGATTATGCATTCAGCAGTTTTCCGAAGTGTTTGATTGTTCTTACCATCTGGCTTGTGTAAGAATTCTCATTGTCATACCATGAAACAACCTGTACTTCTGTTGTACCATTTTCCAGTGGCAGTACCATTGTCTGAGTAGAATCAAACAGAGAACCGAATCTCATACCAACGATATCGCTGGATACGATTTCGTCTTCGTTGTATCCGAAGGACTCGTTAGAAGCTGCTTTCATAGCTGCGTTGATCTGATCAACTGTTACGTTACCTTCAACAACTGCTGTCAGGATAGTTGTGGATCCTGTAGGAGTTGGAACACGCTGTGCAGAACCGATCAGTTTGCCGTTCAGTTCCGGGATAACCAGACCGATAGCTTTTGCAGCACCTGTGCTGTTTGGAACGATGTTAACTGCAGCTGCACGGGATCTTCTCAGATCGCCTTTTCTCTGCGGTCCGTCCAGAGTCATCTGATCTCCTGTGTAAGCGTGAATTGTGCACATGATACCGGATTTGATCGGTGCCAGGTCATTCAGAGCTTTTGCCATAGGAGCCAGGCAGTTTGTTGTACAGGAAGCTGCAGAGATGATATGATCATCTGCTGTCAGAGTTTCATGGTTTACGTTGTAAACGATTGTTTTCAGATCGTTTCCAGCCGGAGCGGAAATGATAACATGTTTAGCACCAGCATCGATATGAGCCTGAGCTTTGTCTTTGGATGTATAGAATCCAGTACACTCCAGAACTACATCTACACCGATTTCTCCCCAAGGAAGTTCAGCTGCATTAGCTTTTGCGTAGATTTTGATTTCTTTTCCATCAACAGTGATAGAATCTTCACCAGCTTTTACAGTGTCAGCCAGAGCATATTTTCCCTGTGTGGAATCATATTTCAGTAAGTGTGCTAACATTTTTGGGGAAGTCAGGTCGTTGATTGCAACGATTTCAAATCCCTCTGCTCCAAACATCTGTCTGAATGCCAGACGACCGATACGTCCAAAACCATTAATTGCTACTTTTACTGCCATGATTTTCATTCCTCCTAAAAAGTAAATAAAATTTGTGAGGTTTCTATAAGATTGTTAAAGAAACATCAACCTGTAATTATTCTACCTAATTTGCCTGAAAAATTCAAGCATATTTTCAAATTTTCACCAAAACTTTTCTGAATTCCGGTTTCCCCTTTCTGAACACTGTATAAGAATCGAATCCACAGTCAGACAGTAATTCCGGAAGTCGGTCAAATCCATAGCCCAGATACTCCGGCACATGACCGTCGGAACCGACTGTAATCAGTTCTCCGCCCATTTCCCGGTATCTGCGGATCACATCCGGGTGGGGATTGGTAAAGCCAAGCATTCGAAGACCTGCTGTATTTACTTCCAGTGCAATCTGATGACTGATCAGATACTGCAGGATTGCATCGATTTCCTGTGAAAATCTCTCATAGGAATAATATCTGTCTTTCTCTTTCCCGTAGCGCACCGCATAGTCCAGATGTCCCAGTGTATGGATTTTCGGTGCTCTTTTTAAGTTTTCCAGAGTTGCCCGGAAGTATTCACGATACGCCTCTTCATCCCCCATTTCTTCATATATTTTTCCAAAATAAGGATCTTCTCCGTGGATCAGATGCATGGAACCAATGACGAAATCAAAAGGATATTTTTCAATATAGGCCTGCTGGCGGTCTTTCAGATGCTCCTGCATGCCCAGTTCCACACCAAGGCAGATGCGGATCCGGTCTTTGTATTCTTCCTGTAGCTCCAGTACCCGTTTTACATAGGCATCCGTATCCAGTTCGAATTCTCCCTCCGGATAATCCATATCCATATGATCTGTAAAACAGATATGATCCAGTCCCAGTGCGATGGCACGTTCTACCTGATCTGTGATTTTTGTCTCGCTGTCCGACGAAAATTCCGTGTGGATATGACAGTCTGCAGTTATTCTTCCTTCATATGGAATGGTTTCTTTCCGGCTCGTCATACAATGGTTCCCCCTCCCAGCACATACTCTCCCTGGTACAGTACCAGTGCCTGTCCCGGTGTCACTGCCCTGACCGGAGTATCAAAGTGGCATTCCAGTAAATCTTCACCGATTCGTTTTACTTTGCAGGTATCCCCTCTGTGATTATAACGAATCTTTCCGAGAGCTCCGATCTCTTCCGGAATGTCTTCCACTGCCATAAAATTCAGGCGGTTCGCCCGCACAGTGGTCGTAAACAGATCTTCGTTACTTCCAAGAACCACTTCATTGGTTTCCGGGCATATCTTCTGTACAAATACCGGTTTTCCAAGCGCGATATTCAGTCCTTTTCTCTGTCCGATCGTATAACGGGTGATTCCTTTGTGACGTCCGAGAACTTTACCGTCTTTGTCCACAAAATTACCTTCCGGCACTTTTCCCTGACCGTACCCGTCGATAAATCCTGCATAATCGTTATCATCCACAAAGCAGATCTCCTGAGAATCTTTTTTGTGTGCGGTCGGAAGTCCGATCTTTTCTGCCATGACACGGATCTGGTCTTTGGAGTACTCACCTACCGGCATCAGTGTCCGCTTTAACTGTTCCTGTGTCAGATTGTACAATGCATAGGTCTGATCTTTTGCCGCAGTCACAGAATTGCGGATCGCATATCTGCCGTTTGGCAGCTGCTCGATTCTTGCATAATGTCCGGTGGCAATATAGTCCGCACCGATGGCAAGACTTCTTTGCAGCAGGGACTCCCATTTTACATAGCGGTTGCAGGCGATACACGGATTCGGTGTGCGGCCGTGCAGATACTCATCCACAAAATAGTCCATGACATTTGCCTTGAATTCTTTTTTGAAATTCATAACATAATATGGAATATCAAGGATCTGCGCCACTCTTCTGGCATCGTCAACGGCAGAAAGGCCGCAGCATCCCCCGTTTTCTTCCTGGATCAGCTCCGGCTCGTCCTGCCAAATCTGCATGGTTACTCCGATCACATCGTAACCCTGTTCTTTTAACAGCCAGGCTGCCACAGAGGAGTCAACTCCTCCGGACAGCCCTACAACTACCTTTTTTTTCATTAATATTCTTCCTCTTCGGTCTCCCCTTCACTGATATCGGACTTCGGTTTGCTTAAGCCTTCGATCTTGATGTGATGTTTCTCCGCATAATCCCACAATGCTGCGTGGATGGCTTCCTCAGCCAGCAGGGAACAGTGTACCTTTACAGGCGGCAGTCCGTCCAGTGCTTCCATAACAGCTTTATTAGTTACTTCCAGTGCTTCCTGAATAGTTTTTCCTTTTACCAGTTCAGTGGCCATACTGCTGGTTGCAACAGCTGCACCACAACCGAATGTTTTGAATTTGCAATCCTGAATGATACCGTTGTCATCGATATCCAGATACATTCTCATGATATCTCCACATTTTGCATTACCTACGGTACCTACACCGCTGGCGTTTTCGATTTCCCCTACATTTCTCGGATGCTGAAAATGATCCATTACTTTTTCACTATACATATCTATATTTCCTCCGTATATTCGTATGTTAATCTTTTTTATTATTTATTCTGTTTTTTCATAAAGTCTTCGTACAGCGGAGACATGCTTCTCAGACGCGCTACGATACCTTTGATCTGCTCAACCACAAAATCTGCATCTTCTTTTGTGGTTTCCTCACTCAGCGTCAGACGCAGAGATCCATGTGCGATCTCGTGAGGCAGCCCAATGGCCAGCAGTACATGAGAAGGATCCAGAGATCCGGAAGTACAGGCGGAACCACTGGATGCACAGATACCTGCCATATCCAGCATGATCAGCAGAGATTCTCCCTCGATAAACTGGAAACTGAAGTTTACATTGTTCGGCAGACGCAGTGTTGGATGTCCGTTCAGTTTGCAGTACGGGATCTCTTCCTGGATCTTTTTGATCATGTAATCTCTTACTTCGATTTCTTTTGCGGTACGTTCTTCCATGGTACGAAGTGCACGTTCTGCTGCCACACCGTATCCTACGATACCCGGTACATTTTCTGTTCCGGCTCTTCTTTTTCTCTCCTGAGCACCACCGTGAACAAAGGAACGCAGTTTCAGTCCTTTGCGGATATACAGACATCCGATACCTTTTGGTCCGTTGATCTTATGTCCGCTGGAGCTTAACATATCAATATTGCACTCATCTACATTGATCGGAATCTGACCAAATGCCTGTACGGCATCTGTATGGAATAAAATACCATGTTCTTTTGCAATAGCACCGATCTCTTTGATTGGCTGCAGAGTGCCGATTTCATTGTTTGCTGCCATTACAGAAATCAGGATGGTCTCCGGTGTGATAGCCTTCTGCAACTGATCCAGATCTACAACACCATTTTCATCTACATCGATGTAAGTGATCTTTGCGCCCTGTTTTTCCAGCCATTCGCAGGTATGCAGGATCGCATGATGCTCGATCTTTGTGGTGATGATGTGGTTTCCTTTTGATTTATATGCTTCATAAGTAGCTTTCAGTGCCCAGTTATCAGACTCGGAACCACCTGCGGTAAAGTAGATGTCGTTCGGATTTGCTCCGATGACAGATGCTACTTTTTCTCTTCCTTCTGTTACGGCTTTTTTGCTGATTCCTGCCAGTTCATATACGCTGGACGGATTGCCATAGTACTCCGTAAAATACGGGAGCATCGCCTCTACTACTTCCGGTGCAACTTTTGTGGTTGCCGCATTATCCAGATAAATAATTTTCTTCATGATGATTTTGCCTCCTATCCCTGACAGCCTGCAGGCTGTACCTGTCCTTTTTCTTTCAGTTTTTTACTCTCTTCCACCAACTGGTTGAGATACATGGTATCCACTGCATGAGTAATTCCTTCGTTGATGCGCTGCCATACATATCGCGTCACACACAGATCTGCATTTTCGCAGCCACCGTTTCCTTCTTCGCCGTTTGCCGGACAGGTTACTGCCCGCAGATCTCCTTCCAGTGCACGAAGAATATCTCCAACCGAGATACCGATTGCCGGTCTTGCCAGCTGGTACCCTCCGTTGGCTCCCCGGATGCTTTTCACCAGTCCTTCCTTTTTCAAACTGGCCATCAGCTGTTCAAGATAACGCTCGGAGATGTTCTGCCGATCCGCTATACTCTGTATAGACACCGGTTCTTTTTCACTATATACAGCCAGATCGATCATCGCTCGGAGACCGTATCTGCCCTTCGTTGATAATTTCATGTTGCCTCCCTTCCGGAAGTTTCCTTTGGTCTTTCAGATTCCCTAGTAATCTACTGGGATATGACCCTTTGTCAATATAACACGACTCCCCGGTTCTGTCAAGGCTGGCAGCCTCATATATTTTAAAAAAAGCCCCGGAGCTTGTTATGTTTTCTTCTGCGAAGCATCCTGTCCTCACCGGTACTGCCATCCTCACCTGTGCGGGTATCTTGAGCCGCCTGATTGGCTTCTTTTATAGGATATTCCTATCCCGCACCATTGGTGCACAGGGTCTGGGAATCTACCAGATGATTTTCCCGGTCTATGCCTTCTGCCTCTCCGGTGTCACCGCCGGCATTCAGAGTGCCTTATCCCGCTGCTGCTCCGCCGCTTTATCCAAGGGAAATCCGAGAAAGGGATGGGTATTTTTCCTGAGTGGCAGCGGACTTTCTGTGGGACTTTCACTGATCGTGTCCTTTTTTCTGTACACCCGCGCACCCTGGATCAGCCTTCATATCTTACATGAGATCCGATGCTGTGAACTTCTGCAGCTGCTTGCTTTCAGTCTGCCCCTCTGTTCCATACACACCTGTATCCACGCCTGGTACTTTTCCGCCCGTCAAACCACAGTTCCGGCTGTATCGCAACTGCTGGAACAAATTGCCCGGGTGAGTTCTTCTTATGTTATTTACCTGATTTTTCTGGAACAAGATCTTACCCCGACACCCATTCTCGCCGTTGGCGGCATACTTTTCGGGGAGCTGACAGCCTGCTTCTTCTGTGTTCTCTGTCTCGCATTCCAAAAACCTGCCCACAAAGGCACTGCCGGCTTTCACGTCCGCTCCTGCCTTAGGGAAATTCTTACATTATCTGCCCCACTCACTCTGAACCGGATGCTCGTCAACCTTCTTCAGAGCACCGAAGCTATCCTCATCCCCGGAAAACTCGAAGCATCCGGACTCTCAAACACGCAGTCCCTCAGCCTGTACGGTGCACTGACCGGTATGGCATTACCCTTTATTTTATTTCCTTCTGCGATTACTTCCGCCCTCTCCACGATGCTCCTCCCAACCATCGCCGGTCAGCAGGCAGCCGGAAAAGAAGATGCCATTATCCGCTCTACCGAACAAACGATTCAATACTGCCTGTGGCTCGGCTTTCTATCAGGAGGAATCTTCTTCTTTTTCGGAAAAAAACTGGCACTGATCTTCTACAGAAACCCGGACGCCGGCATCTTTTTACAGATCCTGGCATTCCTCTGTCCTTTCCTCTATCTCACCGCCACTCTGACCGGAATCCTGAACGGCCTGGGACACACCGGCCAATGCCTGATCCAAAACCTCGCCGGCCTTGGAATCCGAATCCTCTTCGTGACCTTCGCAATCCCCCACATGGGAATCCGCGGCTACCTCTTCGGACTGCTTTTAAGCCAGCTTATCATTACGGGATTAAACCTGATCTTTTTACATAAAAGTGTAAAATTTCGATTTCCGGCAGTAGAATGGATCGTCCTGCCCTGTTGTGGAATGATCCTTGGATGTGGATGCGGTCTGTTTCTCTACCGCATACTGTCTGAAATGAAAATGAGTGGATATATTGCACTGTTCGGAAGCGTTCTTATAACCGGAGGAATATTCCTGCTGATGATGAAATTATTCAACCAAAAAACTCCATGCTAGAGCGTGTCTGAAAAAGGCTTATCGTGAGCTGCGAGTCCCAATTTGTAGGAGATTTTATCCGAATGAGGGCGGCGTAGCGGGCTACGGCAACCGAATGAGAGTAAAATATACCACAAAGCGGAGCTTACAGATTGCGGAAATGATTTTTCAGACCCGCTCTAGCCATGTTTCTCTTACATATCATAAAACAGTTTTTTATAACACACGAACTTTTCAGATTTACTCTGTGCCTTCTTTTTCACACCATTCACAAACGACTTTTCGTTTATCTCAAAAGCATCACAACAATTTTGGATTCACCGAGTCCAAAATTCTCGAAACCACTTTATAAACCAAACTTAACGTCGTTTGCCAAAACCAGTGGCTGGCTTGTGATCCATGGGTGGACAACACTTTTTGGGCGTTCAAAGTTGCCCTGCCCAAGTTGTCCACCCATGGATCGCAAGCCAGCCACGTCCCCTTAGCCAACTACTCTTATTTTTTTGTTTTTTATCCTAACAAAGCTCCGCAATCGTATGCAGCAGCTCTCTCGAATCCTCCCAGCCCAGGCAAGGATCCGTAATCGATTTTCCGTACACGTGATTCTCACATCCGATCTTCTGGCTGCCCTCAACCAGATAACTCTCGATCATCACGCCCTTCACCAGCTTCTTAATATCCCCGGAAACATTTCTGCTGTGAAGCACTTCTTTCACAATACGGATCTGCTCCTTAAACTGCTTGTTCGAATTCGAATGATTCGCATCCACGATCGTCGCCGGATTCTGCAGATCTCTCTCATTATATTTTTCCAGCAGGAACTGCAGATCCTCATAATGATAGTTCGGGATCGCATTGCCATGTTTATTCACTGCTCCGCGAAGAATTGTATGAGCCAGCGGATTGCCGTCCGTCTCAGCCTCCCAGTTTCTGTAGATAAAGTTCTGTTTGATCTGTGCTGCCACAACAGAATTCAGCATCACAGACAGATCCCCACTGGTTGGATTTTTCATACCCACTGGAACATCCATACCGCTTGCTACCATACGATGCTGCTGATTCTCCACAGAGCGAGCTCCAATAGCAACATAAGAAAGAATATCATCCAGATATCTCCAGGTTTCCGGATACAACATTTCGTCGGCTGCTGTCAGACCCGATTCCTCGATGGCACGCATATGCATCTTACGGATAGCGATCAGACCATGCAGCAGATCCGGTTTCTTCTCCGGATCCGGCTGATGAAGGATCCCTTTGTAACCCTCTCCGGTTGTTCTCGGTTTGTTTGTATAGATTCTCGGGATCAGGATCAGCTTATCTGCCACTTCTTCCTGTACCCTGGACAGACGGTTGATATATTCACAAACTGCCTCTTCGTTATCTGCGGAACAAGGTCCGATGATGACCAGAAACTTATCGGACTCTCCGGTAAATACTTTTCGGATCATCTCATCTCTCTCCGCTTTGATCTGTGCCACTTTCTGTGTCACCGGATAATCAGCTTTGATCTCCGTCGGTGTTGGCAGTTTTTTCAACAGTTGAATACTCATAATAATTTCTCTCCTCTTATTTCCTCGGGTGTGCTTTGGTATAAACATCCCTGATTTTATACACATTCATATTCAGATACATCTGCGTTGTCGATATATCCGAATGTCCCAACATCTCCTGCACACTTTTTAAGTCTGCTCCGTTCTGGATCAGATGTGCAGCAAACGAATGCCGCAGAGTATGCGGCGTAATATCTTTCTCGATCCCGGCAGTCTGTGCATAGTGTTTCAGTACTTTCCAGAATCCCTGTCTGCTCATCGGTTTTCCCGAACAATTTGTAAAAAGCACTTCGCTTTCCTGCTCCTTCAGGAACCCGTTCCGCACTGTATGCATATATTGCTGTAATGCCTTTTTTGCCTGGCTTCCAAAAGGGATCACCCGCTCACTGTCCGTATCCCGACAATTAATATATCCCATCGCCAGATTCACATCCGACATTTCCAGATGGATCAGTTCACTGACCCGGATTCCGGTGGCATACAACAGTTCCAGCATTGCCCGATCCCGCAATCCTTTCGGCGTCCTGTCCGACGGCTGACGGAGAAGCAGATCCACTTCCTCCACAGACAAAATCTGTGGCATCTTTTTTTCTACCTTGGGTGGATGCAGATGATCTGCCGGATTATTTTCTATGAGATGTTCCTGATACAGATACTGGAAAAACGCACGCATGGAAGCTACGCTTCTCGATACCGTAGACGCTGCAAAATGATTCTTTTCCAGATACAACATATAAGAATTCAGACTGGTTTCCGTGATATCCTGTACCCGGGTAATCTGATGTGCTTCCTGAAAATACTGCATCATTTTCCTCAGATCTCTCTCATAGGACACCACCGTATTGCCGGACATTCTTTTTGTATTATGTAAATAAGATATAAATATTTTTATCTCTGTTTCCATATTTTCCCGTGTCCTCATTGTATAATGATAGAGCAAAAACCTCACCTGTTTTTGCATGTAAATTTATTATAACTGTGTTTTTTCAGAAAAGCAAACCCTTATTTTTCAGATTTATCTCTACATTTCCCAATTTTCATCCAAAACTACAACATATCGAACGCTTAAATCTTATGTCTACCATATCTTGTAAAATATTTTCTCAGCATAATCGTCCCAGAATCCATCTCATCCATACCGGATGAATATATGCTTCAAAAACAACACCTGAAAGACACAGAATCATTGCGATCAGACCGGTCAGAAAATAGATTCTTATTACTTTTACCGGTTTCTTCCAGATATTTCCCCCTTCTTTGTAAATTTTTGTCATCAACAGTGCAACTGCAGGAAAATATACAAAAGCCTGTGGAAATAAAGAACCTGCAAAAATCAGGAATCCCTCCAGTCCAAGTTCCAGAATCAAAAGGCTTCCCACCGCACCTGCAAGAAATCCCATCCAGGCTGCCGCTGCCACCACAATAAAGTGCGCGGCACCTGTAAGTCCCGTCAATATAAAAAACAGAACTGCAAATATTCTGTTTTCCAGAAGATAACAGAAATATTCTGTTGATTTTCCTTCTTTCTTTTTAATCTGCGTCAGTGCATACAATTCTAATATCTGATTTTGTCCGTTTCGGCACGGATATGCAAGATTGGCAAACAGGATCCCGCCTGCCATTCCAAGAGCAAAACATCCGGCAAGAAATCCCAGCACTATCCACATCTCCCGCTCCCAGATTCTTTTCATTTTTACCCCTCCTATGTATCCTATGATAGAAAAGACCCGTTTAGTATGATAAGATAGACGTATCGCAACTGTTCGGTTTTTAGTGGAATACTATCTTCCGGATAATTACCAAATAATTTTATCAGCAGGAGGAACTTTATATGAATCAGACATCTCAGCAACCGTCTCTGAAAGAAAAGCAGTCCCACGGTACACGCCTGTTTCCCTGTGCTTATTATCATTTTTGCAATCCCAGTCACCGTCTTCGTGTCCGCCATCACTGGCATGAGGAGGTTGAAATCGTTTATCTTCATCACGGTTCTTTCAAACTGGATATCAATATGGAACCTTACGGAACTGACCGGGAATGTTTTTTATTTATTAACAGCGGAGAACTTCATTCTCTGCGTTCCCTGAGTATGGAATTTGATGAACAGGCAGTTGTTTTCTCACCATCTATGCTCCTTTTCCAGGATTATGACTCGATCGATGAATCCATTTTACTTCCACTGACGCAGAATAAGCTGACATTTCCCCGTTTTCTCGATCAGACCAGCCCCTTTTTTTCTGCCTTCCGCAGCTGTTATCAACAGATCAGTCATATTTTTTCGCGAAGCAAAGAAACTCTGATCACCGGCGAACAGATTCTTACGGATGATGTCATCTCTCAGCTGCAGATCAAGGCAGGGATACTTCAGCTCATCGGGATTCTCATGGAAGCCGGTTTGATGTGCCAGTCACCCAGAACAGAAAGTCAGAAGATCACAGCCATCAAAACCGTGCTTTCTTATATCACGGATCATTACCATGAAAAACTGTATGTGCAGGATCTGGCTTCCCAGGTAAATATGAACGAACAGTATTTCTGCCGCTTTTTCAAACGTTCTATCGGGAAAACTCCCATCGATTTTATTAACGATTACCGTTTGAATAAGGTCATCCGGCTGTTAGAGACAGGTGATGCACAGATAACAGAAATCTGTCTGGAATGTGGATTCAATAATATGGGGAATTTTCAGCGACTTTTCAAGCGGAAAACCGGAATCACTCCTCTGCAATACCGAAAATTATATCTTTCCAAAAAGTCAGAATAATATACTTTTTAATCAGTTTTTCGGTGTTTTTTCTCCTCATCATTGTCTATAATGTCACTAAATAATTCACAGGCCATACACAAGGAGGATTCTACAATGTTAAAGAAAAAATGGTGGCACGAAAAAGCCGCATATCAGATTTATCCAAAAAGCTTTTACGATACCAATGGCGACGGTATCGGTGATCTGAAAGGTGTGATCAGCAAACTGGATTATCTTAAAGATCTGGGAATCGATATCATCTGGCTCTCCCCGATCTATTGTTCTCCACTGGCAGATCAGGGATATGATATCTCCGATTATTATGATATCGATCCAAGATTTGGAACCATGGAGGATATGGACGAACTGTTAAAAGAAGCAAAATCCCGTAATATGTATATCGTTATGGATCTGGTTGTCAACCACTGTTCCGACGAACACGAATGGTTTAAAAAAGCCTGCGAAGATCCGGACGGCGAATACGGTAAATATTTTTATATTGCAGATGCCAAGGATTACAAATTACCAAACAACTGGCGTTCTTATTTCGGCGGTCCTGTATGGGATCTTCTGCCGGGACACACCGACAAATATTACATGCATGTCTTTCACAAAAAACAGCCGGATCTGAACTGGGAGAATCCCAAACTCCGGGAAGAAATATACAAAATGATCAACTGGTGGCTGGATCGCGGTGTAGCCGGCTTCCGTATCGATGCAATCATGAACATTAAAAAGCCGAATATTTATACCAGCTATCCTGCAGACCGTGATGACGGGCTGGCAAGCATCGATAACATGCTTCATGATGCGGAAGGTATCGATGACTTTCTGCATGAGATGAAAACAGAAACATTCGAAAAACATCAAGCATTTACTGTAGGTGAAGTATTTACCGATCGCCCGGATGCTCTGGAAGCATTTATCGGAAACAATGGCCACTTCTCTTCCATGTTTGATTTTGCCGAAACCATCGCCGGCAAATCCGATGACGGATGGTACAAATGCAAACCGGTTGTATGGGGTGAGGAATACAAAAAAGCTGCTTTCGGTACCCAGAAACGCCTGGGGGATATCGGATTCATCTCCAATATCATCGAAAATCATGATGAGCCTCGCGGTGTCAGCCACTATATCCCGGAAGCAGACGTCAGCGACACCAGTAAGAAAATGCTTGCCGCTGTCAACGTTATGCTCCGCGGACTGCCTTTCATCTATCAGGGACAGGAACTTGGTATGACAAATGTTGTTTTCCACTCCATAGATGAAATTGATGACTGCAGCACCCTCGATGAGTATCAGGTAGCACTGGACGCCGGACTGACTCCGGAATCCGCTTTCAAAGCTGTTGTTCCTTATAGCCGTGACAATGCCCGTACTCCATTCCAGTGGGATGCAACTGCTAACGCAGGATTTACCACAGGAACCCCATGGCTGAAAGTGAATCCGAATTATACTGATATCAATGCCGCTGAACAGGCAAACCGCCCGGATTCCATGTATCACTGGTACAAAGAGCTGATCGCCCTCCGCAAGAATCCGGAATACAAAGATGTGGTTGTATACGGCGAAGTTGTTCCATACAAAGAAGAACAGACCAATCTGATGGCTTATTACAGAAAAGGCACAGACAGAACTCTGCTGGTAGTTGCCAATTATCAGCACGATGCTCAGGACGTTGTTCTTCCTGGAACTTACAAAAAAGTGCTGATGAACAATCTGGACACACTGGATCTTAACGGAGATATCCTTCATATGCCAGGTTATCAGGCAGTAATTTTCGAGATATGATGATTCCGATACGTTCTGCGCAGATCGTAATGTAAACCAGGAACCGATACTGTTACTTTTTCAAAACTGACGGGAAAACAGTTTTCTGTTTCATTCCCGTCAGTTTTTGTATCAAACAGTTACCTGTCTGCCGAATAATCATCGCCCTTTATCATTCTCTTTCTGATATGTTTGATATAATCCCACAGACCTGCCTTTTTTACAGATTTTGCAGCCACTATATCCGTTTTGCCAACCACCTTTCCATCCAGCAAATACTGTGCTTCGCCAACGATATCTCCTTTCTTTACCGGTGCTTGCAGATTCTTCATATACACAATTTTCTTTTCTATCTGCGAAAGATTTTTCCCTTCTGTATCCAGATACCGGAATTCCCCTGTATACCGGCATGCCACCTCCGCTTTCACGCCTCCTTTTATCGGTACCGGATCCGGGTTTATCCTGTTTTCATCCAGATAAAGATCACAATTTCCAAACCCATAATCAAGCAAGGCTGCCGCATCTTTAAATCGCACCTTGGCATCCGGCGCACCCATGACTACCGCAAGCAACGTCATCTCTCCCCTCTGTGCAACTGCTGATACACAGTATTTTGCCACACTGGTACTTCCGGTTTTCAGACCAACGCACCCTTCATAACTGCGAATCAGCTTGTTGGTATTGGTCAGGCAGAATTCTTTCTCTCCCTGTGCCGTTCTGTGGATAATATTTTCCATCCAGATAGAGGAATACTCAAGGATACGGGGAAAGCGGGTAATCAGTTCTCTCGAGACAATTGCAACATCAGAAGCCGTGGTATAATGTTCCTCGGAATCTGTAAGTCCGCAGCAGTCCTCAAACTGTGTATGTAGCATGCCAAGCTCTCCGGCTTTTTCATTCATTCTTTTGACAAATTCTTCCTCGCTTCCCGCAAGATGTTCTGCCATTACCACGGATGCATCATTCCCCGATGCAACTACGATACATTTGATCAGGGTCTCCACTGTCTGTTTTTCTCCCTCTTCCAGAAAAACCTGAGATCCCCCCATGCTTTTTGCATAGGCACTGGTTACCGCCTCTTCCTCCAGCGTGATCTGTCCGTCTTCCAGTGCTTCAAAAATCAGAAGCAGAGTCATGATTTTTGTAATGCTTGCCGGACTTCGCTGTTCTTCTCCGTTTTTTTCGTATAAAACAGTTCCTGTAGATGGTTCCATAAGTACCGCTCCCGGTGCGCTGATCTCCGGCGCCGGCTGTACAGCACCCTGGATTTTCACCGGACAGATTTCAGCCATTATCAGCATCAGAAGTAATACCCATGTGATAATTCTTTTCTTCATCATCTTTGCCCGTTTCGGATCTTTGTTTCACTATATGTCGGAACATCTGCTTTTTGCACGGGAATATGAACAGTAATCTGTTCTTTACTTTTTTTATACAATTTGCTTGAGATTTTCTTGCCACTTTCTTTCTTTTTGTGTATAATAGTTATATTTATATGTCAGCTAAAGAAAATCAATAACTGTTCAGTACCCTAGCATTTACGAGTCAATATGCATTTCTAATCACCTTCGATAATGCTTGACTTGTATGTCTCGGGATCTTGGTAAAACACATGCCAAAACACCTTGCGGAATGCTACCTGCTGAATAGTTACAATAATTATTACAGAATGAGAAACAACGAGGAACTTTATGGATACACCTAACACACAAAACAATACCAGCCGGATGCGGGAATCACGCAAACTGGAACAAAAACGGAAACGCCAGCAACAGGTCCGGCGTCAAAAGATATTTCTTGCCTGTTCCTGTCTGATCCTGACTGCCGGAATCGGTTTATTCGTCACACTCTATCACAATCATCAAAGGGCCGCCGCCCAGGAGGCCGAACTCCGGAAACAGATAAAACAAAAGCAGATAGCTGAGCTGCAAAAACAGCAGAAACTGGAAAATAATACCATTCATTTTGTCGCCGTCGGCGATAATCTGATTCATCAGGGAATCTATGAATCTGCAGATACCACACAGACCGTATGGAATTATGATCACCTGTATGAACACATCCGGGATGATATCTCTGCCGCAGACCTCGCCGCAGTCAATGAAGAAAGCATCTTTGTATCCGATCACGCAAACATTTCTTCTTATCCCGCTTTCGGATCCCCTGTGGAAATCGGTGATGCACTTGTTACCGCCGGATTCGATATCGTGGAACAGGCAAACAACCATGTTTTTGACAAGGGAATCACTGGTGTTACCGATACTATCCGATACTGGGAAACCAGTCACCCGGAAGTTGCTCTCCTCGGTATCCATGATTCCGCAGAAAGTGCCGGTGAAATCACTACCATCAGTTGTAAGGATGTTACTTTTTCCCTTCTCAACTACACAACTACAGTAAACAATGAACCTTACGATGAACTTCCGGATTATGCAGTTGATCTTCTCCGCACAGATCAGGTAATATCCGATGTCAAAAAAGCAAAGGAAATCAGTGATATGACCATCGCCTTTCTTCACACCGGAGCAGAATATTCCACTGAACCAGATACTGAGGAGAAAACATTTCTCCAGTTGCTGTTACATCAGGGTGTCGATATTGCCATCTGTGCCCATAGCCATACGCTACAGAATTTTGAGACACTGACAGATGACAGCGGACATCAGATGTTGGTCTATTACTCTCTTGGAAACTTTATTTCCACGCAGAAAGACCCTATCTGTCTCCTTGGCGGCATGGCAGATATTACCATTGTTCGGGATCCGGTCTCCGATGCTCTTTCCATCCGTAATGCTGATCTGGTTCCTCTGGTTACTCATTATAATCATGATCAGAATATCTATACCGTTTACAAGCTTTCCGATTACACCGAGGAGCTCGCTGCCTCCCATGGTGTTCATGCCGAAAGCACAGAACCTTTCACTCTGGAAACTTTACAGGAACAATATAAAAAGGTGCTGACTCAGGATTATCACACCCTGGGTTAGCACCCGTTTTTTACTCATTCTGTGACTGTTTAGTATCCTCACAGTTACCTGCGGAATAGTTACCTCATTTTTCCAATATGAAAACCGACACGTTCTTTCATCTCTTCCACTTTTCTCGGCATTCTGTTCATTTTCGCTTTGAACAGATGCAACGAAAAATCAAATGTATAGATCACAACCACAACTGCCGCCAGGTTTCTGCCAAATCGAACAGAATAGCTGTTGGATACGAAGTTTACAAATCTCTGCAGGAAGCCAAACATAAAGATTGTATAGAATCCCCACGCTATAGTACTCTCCAGACAGATCACACCTTTATAATTAAAAGGTTTCTCCGTATAATCCCACCAGACCTGTCCAAACAGATTTCGCATAAGCACTGCCGTAATATATTCAAGCATCGTAGCAAGAACCGCGCCCGCCAGATAAAGCACCACATATTGGCCTTCCAGCGGACGAAGCATGCCATACACTGACAAAGCTCCTACTGCATAGATCGGACAAAAGGGTGAAAACGCAAATCCGCGGTTAGTCAGTTTCCTGTTACAAAATGACATATAGATGGATTCCACTAGCCACCCCATGAAACTATACAGGATAAACCATTGGATAAAATGATACAGATCCGTGCCATACACTGCATGTGTCCACATAGATATTTCCCCTCATTTCTTTTTCTGCACTTATCGGCAGATTTCTATTCTGCGAAAATTATATCATATGCCTTTGCAAAAGACTATACAGATTTCAAATCTTAAAGAAATTATAAGATTTGAAAAATATATACGTAAAAGAGGGATCCTGCTCGCAGTATCCCTCTTCTCATGGCTTACGCCAATGTGCACATATTAATTATATTTACGTTTTCTTGCAGCTTCAGATTTTTTCTTACGACGAACACTTGGTTTCTCGTAATGCTCTCTTTTGCGGATTTCCTGCTGAATGCCTGCTTTTGCACAGCTACGTTTAAATCTACGCAGAGCACTATCTAAAGTTTCGTTTTCTTTTACGATAACGTTTGACATAGTCTCACACCTAACCTCCCTCCAGTTGTAGATTGTGCATAATACAACTGTTTGGGTATTTTATTGCACTGGTATTTATTATAACAGATTTTTTTATTTCGTCAACTGGTTTTTTGAAATTTTTCCGGTTTTTTTGTTGTTTTTCCGGACTGGAATTATTTCAGCTGTCCCTCTACCAGTTCTGCTACTTTTGCGATAGCTTCTGGAATCTTATCCGGGTTCTTGCCGCCGGCCTGTGCCATATTCGGACGTCCACCACCGCCGCCTCCGACGATTGCAGCCGCTGCTTTGATCAGATTACCTGCATGTGCTCCTTTATCCATAGCACCCTGTGTTGCCATGGCAAGAAGGCTTACTTTGCCATCTTTGGCAGATGCCAAAACTACCACACCTTCACCCAGTTTTTCTTTCAGCTGATCGCCCAGGTCACGCAGTCCATTCATATCTACGCCATCAACGGCAGATGCCAGAACTTTCACACCTTTTACTTCCACAACCTGATCCATAACATTTCCCAGAGAATCCTGAGCCATCTTACTCTTCAGAGATTCATTTTCACTCTGCAGTTCTTTTACTTCTTTCTGCAGATGTGTGATCTTTTCTGTGATCTCAGCAGGACTGGTCTTCAGTGTTTTTGCGATTGTATGCAGATTTTCTTCCATCTGACGATAATATTCGATCACGTTGTTACCTGTCAGTGCTTCGATACGACGAACACCTGCCGCAACACCTGCTTCGGATACGATCTTGAACAGTGTAATATTCGCTGTATTTGCCACATGAGTACCACCACAGAGTTCTACAGAGAAATCGCCCATAGATACCACACGTACCTCATCGCCGTATTTCTCACCGAACAGTGCCATAGCACCTGTTTTCTTAGCTTCTTCGATACCCATGATCTGTGTGGTTACCGGCAGTGCAGCCTGGATCTCTTTATTTACCAGAGCCTCTGTTTCTGCAATCTCTTCCGGAGTCATTGCCTGGAAGTGTGCGAAATCGAAACGCAGTCTGGTCGGATTAACCAGAGAACCTTTCTGTTCTACATGAGCGCCAAGAACAGTCTTCAGGGCTTTCTGCAGCAGATGGGTTGCACTGTGGTTCTTACAGGTGTCTTTTCTTTCCTGCTCGTCTACTTTCAGAGTTACTTCATCTCCGTTGGAGATCATACCGGATTCCATCACACCTACATGGCCGTATTTGCCGCCACGAAGTTTGATAGTATCTTCTACACGGAATACACCGTTTGCAGTGGTGATCACACCGGTGTCACCTTCCTGTCCACCCATGGTAGCGTAGAACGGTGTCTTTTCTACAAAGATGGTTCCCTTCTGACCTTCCATCAGGGAATCCACGATCTCTGTCTCTGTGGTCAGAACAGTTACTTTGGAGGCAGCTTCCAGTTTGTCATATCCGTCAAATTCGGTTGTGATATTGCGGTCGATCTCATCGTATACAGTTGCATCTGCGCCCATATAGTTGCTGACTGCACGGCTTTCTCTTGCACGTTTTCTCTGCACTTCCATCTCTTCTTTGAAGCCGTCCTCATCAATAGTGTATCCTTTTTCTTCCAGAATCTCTTTCGTCAGATCGATCGGGAATCCATACGTATCATACAGACGGAAGGCATCGGAGCCTCCAAGGACGGACTTTCCTGCTTCTTTCATCTCAGCTTCCAGATCGGCGAGAATCTTCAGTCCCTGGTCAATGGTCTTGTTGAACTGACTTTCTTCATTATGCAAAACGTTCAGGATAAAGGTTTTCTTTTCTTCCAGTTCCGGATATCCATCTTTGGATCCTTCGATGACAGTCTCACTCAGTTTCTCCAGGAACGGTCCTTCGATACCAAGAAGACGTCCGTGACGGGCTGCACGACGGATCAGACGACGAAGAACATAGCCTCTTCCTTCATTGGTCGGCATAACCCCATCAGAGATCAGGAAGGTAGCGGAACGCATATGATCCGTGATCAGACGGATGGATACATCGTCCTCGTGATTGACACCATAAGTTTTTCCGGCAACTTCACAGACCTTATTTCTCAGGGCACACAGTGTATCTACATCAAAAATAGAATCTACATCCTGAACAACAACAGCCAGACGTTCCAGCCCCATACCGGTATCGATATTTTTCTGTTTCAGAGTCTCATAATGACCTTCCCCGTCATTTTCGAACTGGGTAAATACGTTATTCCATACTTCCATATAACGGTCGCAGTCACATCCTACGGTACAGCCCGGTTTACCACAGCCGTATTTTTCTCCACGGTCATAGTAAATCTCAGAACACGGACCGCAAGGACCTGCGCCGTGCTCCCAGAAGTTGTCTTCTTTTCCGAAACGGAAGATTCTGTCAGCCGGAACACCAATTTCTTTATTCCAGATATCGAAGGCTTCATCATCCTCTTCGTATACAGACGGATACAGACGGTTCTCATCCAGACCTACCACTTTGGTCAGAAATTCCCAGGACCATGCGATGGCTTCGTGTTTGAAGTAATCACCAAAAGAGAAGTTACCAAGCATCTCGAAGAAAGTACCGTGACGGGCTGTCTTTCCTACGTTCTCGATATCACCGGTACGGATACATTTCTGGCAGGTAGCCACACGGGTTCTCGGCGGAATCTCTGCTCCGGTAAAATACGGTTTTAATGGTGCCATACCTGCATTGATCAGCAGAAGGCTGTTATCATTCTGGGGTACGAGGGAAAAGCTGTTCATTACCAAATGACCTTTGCTCTCGAAAAAGTCCAGAAACATCTGACGAAGTTCGTTTACTCCATACTTTTTCACTGTATGTTCCTCCTCATATTTATTGCTGTCAGAAGCTCCACGATTCCGGAGCTTTTCCAGAAACATTCCGGAGCTTCCACAATTTTTCTCTATCTTTCTACTTTAGCACAATTGTGATGCCCGTGCAAGTGACACCCTTCTTATAAGCAGATTTTCATGAATTTTTTCTTACCACGTTTTACAATAAGACCTTCTTCTGTAATATCTTCTTTTTTCACGTTGTAACGGATATCTGTAATTTTCTCTCCGTCTACGGATACACCTCCCTGCTCGATGGCACGACGTCCTTCAGAACGGGAAGTTACCAGACCGGCTTTACACAGCAGAGAAATCAGGTCGATGGCACCATCCTGAAAATCCTCGGCTGCCAGTGTTGTGGATGGCATATTAGCTGCATTACCCGCAGAGAACAGTGCTCTTGCGCCTTCCTGTGCTTTCTTTGCTTCTTCCTCACCATGTACCAGGGCAGTCAGTTCGTAAGCCAGGATCTCTTTTGCCTGGTTTAACTGGCTTCCTTCCCATTTATCCATTTCGTCAATCTGCTCTAACGGCAGGAAGGTGAGCATACGGATACATTTGAGGACATCGGCATCTGCCACATTTCTCCAGTACTGATAAAAATCAAACGGAGAAGTTTTGTTTGGATCCAGCCATACCGCACCGGACTGTGTTTTACCCATTTTCTTTCCTTCAGAGTTTAACAGCAGGGTGATGGTCATGGCACATGCGTTCTTTCCTAATTTACGGCGGATCAGTTCGGTACCACCCAGCATGTTACTCCACTGGTCGTCTCCGCCAAACTGCAGGTTACAGCCGTATTTCTGGTACAGCATGTAGAAGTCATAGCTCTGCATCAGCATATAGTTGAACTCCAGGAAGCTTAATCCTTTTTCCATACGCTGTTTGTAGCATTCTGCGGTAAGCATACGGTTTACGGAGAAATGCGGTCCGATCTCGCGCAGGAAATCTACATAGTTTAATCCTAACAGCCAGTCTCCATTATTTACCATCAGTGCTTTTCCGTCAGAGAAATCAATAAAACGCTCCATCTGTTTTTTAAAGCAGTCACAGTTGTGCTGAATAGTTTCCTGTGTCATCATCTGACGCATATCACTTCTTCCGGACGGATCACCAACCATGGCAGTACCTCCACCGATCAGTGCAATCGGTTTGTTTCCTGCCATCTGCAGACGTTTCATCAGGCACAGTGCCATAAAATGTCCTACATGCAGACTGTCTGCAGTCGGGTCAAACCCGATGTAAAAAGTCGCTTTTCCATTATTGATCAAATCTTTAATTTCTTCTTCGTCGGTTACCTGAGCGATCAGACCACGGGCAACTAATTCGTCATAAATTGTCATGATAAACTTTCTCCTTTTTGTGTTTATTTAGAACAAAGAATGTGTCTTGGCACATTCCCGCGGAACATTTTTTACTTTACGGGAAAGCAATTTCCTGTAAAATAAGAAAACCTGGCCTCGTCCTTTTTTATAGGACGGAAGCCAGGTTCCGTGATACCACCTAATTTCACAGAAGGTTCGCACCTCCTGCCTCTGTAAGTACAGGTAAATCTATACTCTGACCCGTATAACGGAGGTCCTTCCGTTGCAGCCTACCAGCACGATGCGTTCGGTGCAAAGCTCAAAGATGTATTCACAGAAAGTTCCCCGCGGGCCTCTCACCAACCGGCTCCTCTCTGTGCGGATGCTTGCTGCTACTGGTTCTTATCAATGCATTTTCTTATGAATCAATCATATGGATGTAGTATACAAACTTCTGCTTTTTTTGTCAAGAGGCTGATTTGCCGTCAAAGTTACTGCCCGCTCCGTTTTCGGTAACTATTTCCTTACTCTGCCTTCACCGGGTCACTTACGCTTACTTCGTGGTCATACCATTTTCCTTTTGTTCCGACCAGTGCCAGATCAAAGGTTTCATCCAGTGCTTTTACCGGAACATCAAAGCCATATACTTCTTCTGTACTTCCGTCATCATAGGTGATCGTATCGGTTGTTGGCTGCAGAAGTTCTGCACCGTCTTTCTGTGCATCTGCTGCTTTTCCCACATACAGGTTTACAACATTCTTAGATACCAGACTGATATGGATCGTCATTTTTCCGTCTTTTACTGTCAGGATACCTTTTCCGTCATTTGCTTCGTTAACATGGAACATTCCACTGTCTGTGTCAAATTTTGCTTCATAAGTACCATCTTCCAGTGCGCCGGATGTTTCCTCTGACTCTTCGGAAACAGCTGCATCATTTCCATCCATTGCAGCTTTGGTATGTGCTACATACAGATCCTGGATGGCAGCGATCTCTCCCAGTCCTGCGATCTGAGTATCAATCTTGTCAAATGCTCCTGATGCCTCGAACTGGCTCTTCCAGGAATCCTCATCATCTCCGGCCATATCGTTATTTGCATGGTCTCCGGCTACTACCATCAGCGGACGAAGCACTACTTTTTTGTATCC
>NZ_JALFPR010000018.1:0-18006 GCF_022785585.1 Oliverpabstia sp.
CCTGTGTGGGAGAAGCATCTCGCGGAAAAGCCATCTATGACCTGGATCTGGTGCGTCTGGTGATCTCTGCTTCGGATCTTGGACTTTCCGGTTATCAGCTGGCAGACCGACTTTATGAGAAGTACAGGATTGGTATGGAACTGGCAGACGATCGATATGTGGTTGCCGTTGTAACATATGCCAATGAAGAGAGTGATATGAGGCAGCTGGTGGAGGCACTGGAAGACATCAGCAGGAAAATGACGGGAAACACCAGTGGGGATGCCGCGAATGTGGAGACACGTCTGATTCCACCGATTCCACCGATGATCGATACCCCGCGACAGGCTTTTTTTAAAGAAAAGAAACGGATTCCCTGGCGGGAAGCAAAAGGAAGGATTGCAGCAGAAGCATTGATTCCGTATCCACCGGGAATACCACTGGTCAATCCGGGAGAACTGGTGACGGAGGAAATCTGGGAATATATGGAAGAATACAGAAAAAAAGGACTTCACTTTCACGGACCATCGGATGCTTCACTGGACAGCTTTTGTGTGTTATAATAAAACCAGACTTGACAAAACAGGAGGACAGATATTTGAAACTGATATCATGGAATGTAAATGGGCTGCGGGCCTGTGTGACGAAAGGATTCAAGGAACGATTTCAGGAATTGGATGCGGACATTTTCTGTATTCAGGAGAGTAAACTGCAGGAAGGACAGATTGAGCTGGAACTTCCGGGATATTATCAGTACTGGAATTATGCAGTGAAAAAGGGATATTCAGGTACGGCGATTTTTACAAAGCAGGAGCCGCTGTCTGTGCGATATGGAATCAACATCGAGGAACATGACCAGGAGGGTAGGGTGATTACACTGGAATACCCGGATTTTTTCATGGTGACCGTATACACACCAAATTCTCAGAACGAACTGGCCAGGCTTCCTTACCGGATGCAATGGGAAGATGATTTTCTTGCGTATCTGAAAGGGCTGGAGAAAGAGAAACCTGTTATTTTTTGCGGTGACCTTAATGTCGCACACTGTGAGCGAGACTTAAAGAACCCGAAAACCAATCGGAAAAATGCCGGATTCACCGATGAAGAGCGCACAAAATTCTCAAGAGTCCTGGAATCTGGTTTCATCGATACCTTTCGTTATTTTTACCCGGAGCAGGAAGGAATCTACTCCTGGTGGTCTTATCGGTTCAAAGCGAGAGAAAAGAATGCAGGATGGCGGATCGACTATTTCTGTGTGTCCGAAAGCCTGAAAGACCGGCTGGAAGATGCGAAGATCCACACAGAGATTTTTGGATCCGATCATTGTCCGGTAGAACTGGATATTTGTTTATAGAGGGGGAAAAAGATGGGAACAGAAAGAAAACCCTGGAAGATCAGTCCGGGTGATCCATCCCGTCCGGGAGTGACCGGAAAAGGAAACCGGTATAATTTTGCTGTGGATACCAGAACAGGAGAATCACTGGAACTTCTGTTTTATAGGGACGGGAGAGAAGAACAGCGTATCTTGCTGGATGAGACTTATCGCACCGGCAGACGGTATGCGGTGATGGTCGAAAAACCGGGGCTGCACCAGTATGAGTATCGGTACCGGCAGGGAGAGATAACATTTACTGATCCTGCGGCAAGACTGGTGACGGGTGAACCGTGTTTTGGCGAAAAAGCGGAAGGGGAAGTGATGACCTCGGCAAAAGTGCTGAGAGGATACGAAGTGATGCCCCTTGCGGAATCGATTCCCTATGAAAATATGGTGATTTATAAAGTTCATCCGAGAGGCTACACGATGCAGAAGACCTCCGGGGTGCGGGCGAAGGGAACGTTTCAGGGACTTGCGGAGAAGATCCCGTACTGGAAAGAACTGGGGATTACCTCGCTGGAACTGATGCCGTCGTATGATTTTGAAGAATATCCGTCAAAAACCGGCGAAAAAGACCGGTATGGGTATGATAAAACGATACGGTATCAGGAAGAAAAACTTAATTACTGGGGATATACGAAAGGAAATTATTTTGCTCCGAAGGCATCTTACTGTAAGAGTAATCAGCCGGAGAAGGAGCTAAAAAGCTTTTTCAGCGCTCTTCATGAGGCTGGCATCGAGTATCTGATGGATTTTTATTTTCCGGCGGAGACGGATCCACAGACGGTGTTGGAAGTGCTGCGGTTCTGGCGGATGGAATACCGGGTGGACGGATTTGTCCTGATGGGTGATGGTGTCTGGATGGAACTTTTGGCAAGAGATTCGGTACTTGCGGATGTGAAACTGATCGGCTGTGGCTATGATATGGGTGAAATCGCAAGAAAACTGGGCGGAAAAAAACGTCTGGCAGCCTGTCACAGCGGATTCCAGAGCGTGATGCGCCGTTTTCTCAGAGGTGATGAGGATCAGGTGAATGGATTCTTATATTACACCAGAGAAAATCCCCAGGATCACGGTGAGGTTCATTATCTGGCAAACCACGATGGTTTTACCCTGGCAGATATGACCAGTTATGATACCCGTCATAATATGGAGAACGGTGAGGAAAACCGGGACGGCAGTGCGTATAATTACAGCTGGAACTGTGGTGTGGAAGGCCCGACAAGAAAAACGTCGATTCTGGAACTTCGAAGAAGACAGATGAGGAATGCCATGCTGCTGTTGTTTTTGTCACAGGGGACTCCGTTGTTATACGGCGGTGACGAACTGGAAAACAGCCAGATGGGTAATAACAATGCATATTGTCAGGACAATGAAATCGGATGGATAGACTGGAAAAAGGGCAGATCTTACAGCCAGTTTACCGGGTTTGTAAAGGATCTGATCCGTTTTCGAAAAGATCATCCGATCCTGCATATGCCACAGGAGCTACGCCCGACCGATTACAAATCCCTGGGCTGGCCGGAAATCTCCTATCATTCGGAACGCGCCTGGTTTGCAGACACAGAGAGCAGCAGCCGGCAGATCGGGATTCTGTACTGTGGTGGTTATGCAAAAGAGATGACCGGGAAAGAAGATGTGTTTATCTATGTGATCTACAACATGCACTGGAATGAACACAAATTTGCCCTGCCGGATATCCCGGAGGGGATGCGATGGTATCTGGCGATTGATTCTTCGAAAAAAAACAGTGTCTGCCCGAAAGGAAAGGAACTGCTGTTGGAAGAGAAGAAATCAATCTATGTAAAACCGCGGACGATACTGGTATTATTAGGGGATGCCAGAGAATCGGGGGCAAAAGCCTGACGCAAGCTTGCCGGCAGGAAGGTTTCTGCCTTCGTACTCATCAAAAATGTGAGTAAGTGAGCAAAATACTTTTTGCCCACAAAATCTTAGAAAAACAGGGAGATAAGTAATATGAACGCATGGGGACATTTTAAGACGATCACATCCCATAAATTTCTGGTTATGAAGTATTGTTTTAAGGTGGGATTGTATAAGCAGGGATTTTTGCATGACCTGTCGAAATATTCTCCTACCGAGTTCATGGTGGGAGCAAAATACTATCAGGGAACCAGAAGCCCCAACAATGCAGAGAGAGAAGCCACCGGAGTATCTACTTCCTGGCTGCATCACAAAGGAAGAAACAAACATCATTTTGAATATTGGGTAGATTACGGAATCGGAGCGGAGCATGTACTTGCCGGTATGCCGATGCCAAGAAAATATATCGCCGAGATGATCATGGACCGCATTAGCGCATCACGGATCTATCACCCGGAAACCTATACAGATGCCTCACCGCTGGAATATTTCCTGAAAGGAAAAGACCGACTGTGGTTCATTCATCCGGATACCAGCGCACAGATTGAATATCTGCTGCGGATGCTGGCAGTGAAAGGGGAGGAAAAGACCCTCTGGTATATCAAACATGTGTATCTGAAAAATAAAGGCAGATTCGGCGGAAGCGGATCCACCTATGTAAGCCCGGAGAGAGGGGTACCTACCCCAAAATGAAGAAAGAAGATGGCCGGTATTGTTCTGCGAGAGCAGAGCGATGCCGGCGGTCTTTTTTATTGCGTTGCATTTCTGCCACAGTTCTATTGCTTATGTAGCTTGACAAAAATGAAAAGATGACATATACTTTGAAAAGATAATAATTTGAAGTTCAAAATAAAAGCGAAGAAGAGGAACATATATGACAACGAAAATTATAGGAACAGGAAGTTATCTGCCGGAATATGTGGTGACCAATGACGATCTGGCAAAGCTGGTGGATACAAGTGATGAGTGGATCGCTTCCCGGACGGGGATTCGAAATCGACGAATTGCTACCAACGAAAGTGGAATAGATATGGCAGCAGCTGCGGCAGAGGAAGCATTAAAAGATGCAGGGATGGACGGATCGGAGATTGATCTGATCCTGGTGGCAACGTGCAGCAGTGATTTTCAGTTTCCCAGTACTGCATGTCTGGTGCAGAAAGCCATCCATGCTACGAACGCGGCGGCGTTTGATCTGAGTGCGGCATGTTCCGGTTTTTTATTTGCCCTGCATACCGCACATGCGTATATCTGTGCCGGGATTTATAAAAATATCCTGCTGGTGGGCGTGGAAGTGCTGTCTAAACTGATCGACTGGAACGACCGTTCCACCTGTGTCCTGTTCGGGGATGGTGCCGGAGCGGCGGTGGTAACGGCGGCAGATCATGGAATGGAAGGGTTTGTTCAGTGGTCGGACGGCATGGGCGGTGAAGTACTTACCTGCCCGGGAAGGAAAATAGAGAATCCATGGAAAGAGAATGATTCTGAAACTGAATATATTCAGATGAACGGACAGGAAGTTTTTCGATTTGCAGTGAAAAAGGTCCCGGAATGTATCCGACAGGTAACAGAAAAGACCGAAACTCAGATAGAAACAATTGACTGGTTTATTCTTCATCAGGCTAACAGCAGAATCATTCAGTCCGTGGCAAAGCGGCTTGGGGTGCCGGAAGAAAAGTTCCCGATGAATATGGAGCAGTACGGCAACACTTCCGCAGCCAGTATCCCGATCCTTCTCGATGAGATGAACAAAAAGGGAATGCTGCAGCCAGGACAGAAGATCATTCTCTCCGGATTTGGTGCGGGGCTGACCTGGGGTGCGGCGCAGATAGAGTGGTAGAAGGAAAGCAAAAGAAAAAAATACAGGAGCAACGGAAACTTGGATAAGAAGAGTTCCGTTGCTCTTTTTTATATTGCGTGGGTAACAGGTGAAAGTTTGTAGTTGCTTCAGAATGCTGAAAAATAAAATCAGAAAAATGAGAAATACTATACAATAAGTACCTTGACAAAATACCCACAGGGGGTATATAGTAAAGATACTCCCCGTGGGTATATGAAAAATAAATGAGGTGATCAATTGAAAGAACAGAATCCTACACGAAAGGATGAATCTATAAAAACAGATAACGAAATATGTGAGATGTGTGCAAAAGAAAGTGAAGAACCGGAAAAAAATATTGCACAGGAAGAAAACGGATGCTGCTGTTACCGCAAGACCACAGCCCGTTCCCAGGATGAGCGAAAGAAGTTGATGAACCGTCTGAGCCGAATCGAAGGACAGATTCGCGGCATCAAGGGGATGCTTGAAAAAGATGCCTACTGCAACGATATCCTGATTCAGTCCGCAGCGGTCAGCGCTGCAATGAATGCGTTTAACCGGGAGTTGTTGTCCAGCCATATTCATTCCTGTGTTGTCCGGGATATTCGTGAGGGAAAAGACGAAGTAGTGGATGAGCTGATGGCAACACTGCAGAAATTGATGAAATAAGGAGTGCGAGAGTACGAAGTACGGAGCAATCCGGTATCGATAAAAAAGCTATTATACAAATTTATGTACAGAAAGGGTGAAGCAAGACATGAGACAATACAATGTAACCGGAATGAGCTGCGCCGCCTGCAGTGCCAGAGTGGAAAAAGCAGTGGGCAAAGTTCCGGGAGTTACCTCCTGCTCCGTCAGCCTTCTGACCAATTCGATGGGCGTGGAAGGAGATGTACTGCCGGAGCAGATCATTGCGGCGGTGGAACAGGCAGGATACGGTGCCTCCGAAAAAGGAGCCGGAGAAAAGAAACAGTCCGGAGCCGATGCAACTGCACTGGAAGACAAAGAGACACCGGTTTTAAAACGCAGACTGATCGCATCTGTAGGATTTTTACTGGTATTGATGTATTTTTCCATGGGACATATGATGTGGGGATGGCCGCTGCCGGCGTGGTTTGAGGATAACCATATCGCGATGGGTCTGGTACAACTGCTTCTGGCAGGTATTGTCATGGTGATCAACCAGAAGTTCTTTATCAGTGGTTTTAAGAGCCTGTGGCACAGATCCCCGAACATGGATACGCTGGTAGCGATGGGATCGATGGCATCCTTCTTATGGAGTGTGTATGTTCTCTTTGCAATGACCAGAGCACAGGTGGACGGCAATATGGAAGCGGTCATGGATTATATGATGGATTTTTATTTTGAATCCGCAGCAATGATCCTGACACTGATCACCGTAGGAAAGATGCTTGAGGCGAGATCCAAGGGAAAGACCACGGATGCACTGAAAGGCCTTATGAATATAGCACCGAAGATCGCCGTTCTCGTGAAGGGAGAAAAAGAAGTCACCGTACCGATCGAACAGGTAGAAAAAGGAGATATTTTTGTGGTTCGCCCGGGCGAGAGTATTCCGGTGGATGGAAAGATCCTGGAAGGACACAGTGCAGTCAATGAAGCGGCACTGACCGGAGAGAGCATCCCGGTGGATAAAGAAGAGGGTGACCTGGTATCGGCAGCTACGATCAACCAATCCGGATTTATCCGCTGTGAAGCCACGAGAGTCGGGGAAGATACCACATTGTCCCAGATCATCCGGATGGTCAGCGACGCGGCTGCGACAAAAGCGCCGATTGCGAAGATCGCAGATAAAGTTTCCGGTGTATTTGTACCGGTGGTTATCCTGATCGCGGTAGTTACGACGATCGTATGGCTGCTTGCCGGACAGAATGTCGGCTATGCACTGGCAAGAGGTATTTCCGTACTGGTCATCAGCTGCCCGTGTGCACTGGGACTTGCCACACCGGTAGCGATCATGGTTGGTAACGGTATGGGAGCGAAAAATGGTATCCTCTTTAAAACCGCTGTTTCGCTGGAAGAAGCCGGAAGAGTGAAGATCGTGGCACTGGATAAGACAGGAACCATCACAAGCGGGGAGCCGCGGGTAACGGATCTGGTGTGCGAACCAGGATATGATGAAAAAACACTGTTGGAACTGGCAGGAGCACTGGAAAAGAAGAGCGAACATCCGCTGGCGAAAGCTGTATTGTTAGAGATTGCACAGCGAAAAATCGCCACCAAAGAAGTGGAAGACTTCCGGGCACTGGCAGGAAATGGTCTGACGGGAATATTGGAGGGACACAGACTGCTCGGTGGAAGCATGAAATATATCAGCAGCCAGGTGACAGTAGGAAAACAGGTAAAAAATCAGGCACAGATACTGGCAAAACAGGGAAAAACCCCATTGCTTTTTGCAAAGGATGACGTATTGATCGGTATGATCGCCGTTGCTGACGTGATCAAGGAAGACAGCCCGAAAGCGGTACAGGAACTGCAGAATATGGGTATCCGGGTCGTTATGCTGACCGGGGACAATGAGCAGACTGCAAAAGCGATCGGTGCACAGGCAGGGGTGGATCAGGTTATCGCCGGAGTCCTTCCGGATGGAAAAGAAGCCGTGATCCGCAAATTAAAAGAATACGGAAAAGTAGCCATGGTCGGAGACGGTATCAACGATGCGCCGGCACTGACCAGAGCCGATATCGGAATCGCCATCGGTGCAGGTGCAGATGTGGCGATCGATGCCGCAGATGTAGTACTGATGAAGAGCCGTCTGAGTGACGTTCCGGCAGCTGTCCGGTTAAGCCGTGCAACATTGAGAAATATCCATGAGAACCTGTTTTGGGCATTTTTCTATAACATTATCGGTATTCCGCTGGCAGCCGGTGTGTGGATCCCGATCTTCGGATGGACACTGAACCCGATGTTCGGAGCACTGGCGATGAGCCTGTCGAGTTTCTGCGTAGTATCGAATGCTCTGCGCCTGAATCTTTTTAAAGTGAAAGATTCACACAGAGATCATAAGATAAAAAATGAAGTTACCCTTCCGCAATGGGAGGCATCGAAAGGAGAAAAGAATATGACGAAGACAATGACAATTAAAGGTATGATGTGCGGACACTGTGAAGCAAGAGTGAGAAAGACTCTGGAAGAACTGGAACATGTAACCGAAGCACAGGTTAGCCATGAAAAAGGAACTGCAGTGGTATGCATGGAGACAGAAGTAGCAGATGAGGTTCTGAAAAAAGCGGTGGAAGACCAGGGATATCAGGTGGAAAACATTCAGTAAAAGTGAAGAACAGATCTGAAAGAAAGAAGGAAACAAAATGGTAAAGACAATCGTTGGCGTGGACGGCATGATGTGTGGCATGTGCGAAAGTCATGTGAACGAAGCGGTGAGAAATGCATTTCCAATCAAGAAAGTAAGCTCTTCTCACGGAAAGAAACAGACAGAGATCATCTCTGAAGAATCTCTGGATCATGAAAAACTGAAAGCAGCCATCGAAAAAACAGGTTATCAGGTAACTTCTGTGACAGAAGAACCGTATAAGAAAAAAGGATTTTCCCTGTTTGGAAGATGAGAAAATGGGAAAAGGAAAAGGTGTCCGGGAGGATGCCTTTTCTTTTTCGGAAAGAAACTGAGCATTCTGTATTCGCTTTTTCGATGTGGCACTTAGAATGGCACTCAGAGTAAGGCTGATATTTCCCTGTTGCCATGCTGCTGATGAATCTACTATTTTTTCGAATTTATACTGTTGCGGATTGATAAAATTTTGGATGATATATCTGATCAGATCAGTGAGAAAAAAGAATATCTTTCGGAGCCTGTTCAAAAGAAATCATCTTCAACCGGCGATTGAGATGAATCTGGTCAGGATGACGATACCGGATAAGCCAAACAGCAGGAATCAGAGGTATGTGAAAATCTGATAAAGATTTATAGCATTGGAAGTCAAAAGTAAATAAAAATCAAAACCTACAGGCATGGAAGATCCGGGAAAGGTCGAAACTTCCGTGCCTGTAAAACTATAGTACACTTTTTGAAAAAATCATGCTATAATAAAATACTGAAATTATACGACAGAGGACGAAGAGCATGGAACAGGCAGATAATTTATTGTTGCGGATTCAAAAATATGATAAGACTTTCAGCAAAGGGCAGAAACGTCTGGCAGCGTATGTGCTGAAAAATTATGACAAAGCGGTATTCCTGACGGCATTGAAACTGGGGAAAGAAGTGGGTGTCAGTGAGTCGACGACCGTGCGATTTGCCACACAGCTGGGGTACAAAGGATTTCCGGAATTTCACCGGGCACTGGAAGAACTGGTGCGGAATAAGCTAAATTCGATCCAACGCATGAAAGTGACCTACGGGCATGTACCGGAAGCAGAGATCCTGGATACGGTGTTTCAGTCAGATATCGAGATCATCAAGCTGACGATGGAACATATCGATCATGCGGCATTTGAGATGGCGGTGGAGACACTGCTTTCTGCGAGAACTATCTATATTATCGGTATCCGGAGCTGTGCACCCTTAGCCAGCTTTTTGAGTTTTTATCTGAATATGATCCTGGACGATGTGCGTCTGATCCAGACGAGCAGCGCCAGCGAGATCTTTGAACAGATGATCCGTATCGGAGATCAGGATGCAATCATCGGCATCAGTTTTCCGCGGTATTCCATGCGAACCTTAAAGGCAATTGAGTTTGCCAACAACCGGAATGCAAAGGTGATCACACTGACCGACAGTGTGCATTCTCCGATCAATCTGTATTCATCCTGCAATCTTATCGCGAGAAGTGATATGGCATCCATCGTCGATTCTCTTGTGGCACCGTTGAGCGTGGTTAACGCACTGGTGGTGGCACTTTGTATGAAGCGGCAGAAAGAAGTTGTGCATACCCTTGAGACTATGGAAAAAATATGGGACGAATATCAGGTATACAGCAACGATGAGATGGAACATGCGGTCGATACGATCAAGATGTTGAACCCGGAACAGGAGGACCATAAAACATGAAACGATTTTTGATTATCGGCGGAGGTGCGGCGGGTATGCTGGCTTCTGTCTACGCGGCGCGAAATGGTATGGAAGTGCATCTGTTTGAACAGAACGAAAAACTCGGAAAGAAACTTTTCATTACCGGAAAAGGCAGATGCAACTTTACCAACGGCTGTGCCACAGAGGAACTGTTTGAGTCCTTCATTACCAACCCGCGCTTTTTATACAGTGCCGTCTACGGTTACACGAACTACGATGTGATCGACTTCTTTGAAACTGCAGGTGTAAAGACAAAGATGGAGCGGGGTGGACGGATGTTCCCGTTGTCTGACCATTCTTCAGACATCATCAGGGCGCTGGAACAGCAGATGAAGAAAGCCGGTGTGAAGATTCATCTGGGAAGCCGGGTAAAACGGCTTCTTGTGGAAAAAGAAGAGGACGCAAATGCAAAGATCACCGGAATCCAGCTGGATAACGGAGAAAAGATCCGGGGCGAACAGGTACTGGTTGCCACTGGCGGTAATTCTTATCCGTCCACAGGCTCCACCGGGGACGGATACCGGATAGCAAAAGAGAGTGGTCATACCGTAACGGATCTGCAGCCGTCTCTGGTGCCGATGGTGACGGCTGAGGAATATATTCCGAGATTACAGGGACTGTCATTGAAAAATGTGACATTCTCTTTGTATGACGGAAAAAAATGTGTCTACGAAGATTTCGGGGAAATGATGTTTACACATTTTGGGATTACCGGCCCGCTGGTGTTATCAGCCAGCGCAAAGGTGGGAAAACTGTTAAAAAAGAAGTATCTGACGGCGAGGATTGATCTGAAACCGGCACTGACCGCAGAGCAGCTTGACGCAAGACTTCTGCGGGAATTCGAAGAAGGAAAGAACAAACAGTTTAAAAACGTGGCCGGTTCTTTATTCCCGGCAAAACTTCTTCCGGTTATGCTGGATCTCGGCGGCATCGCACCGGGGAAAAAAGTGCATGAGATCACCAGAGAAGAACGTGCCGGATTTATCGAAAAGACGAAAGCCTTTCCATTTACCGTGACCGGACTGCGGGGCTTCCAGGAGGCCATCATCACAAAAGGCGGCGTTCAGGTAAAAGAAGTGGATCCGAAGACGATGGAGTCCAAAAAGACAAAAGGGCTTTATTTTGCCGGAGAAGTGCTGGATCTGGATGCACTGACCGGTGGTTATAATCTGCAGATCGCTTGGTCAACGGCTCATGCGGCGGCAATGGCGGCAGCTGAGGCAGAAAGATAAAAGCAGAAAACTGCTTGGTAAGAAGAATATTTCAGGATATTTTAGGACAATAAGACTGTCAGAGGATGAAGTGGTTTTGATAAAAAGAATGTAACTATTCAGTAGCCACTGTCCCGCGAGGTGTTATCGTTTAAATGCATTTTGGCTCGTAACTGTGAAGGTACTGAATAGTTACAAAATAATACAGAAAAAACGGAATATTCCGGGGAAAGAGGAAAACATATGAGTTATGCAATCGCAATCGACGGACCGTCCGGTGCCGGAAAAAGCACCATCGCAAAAAGAGTGGCAAAAGAACTGTCTTTTATTTATGTAGATACCGGAGCCATGTACCGTGCCATGGCACTGTATGTGCTGGAACAGAACATTGATCCACAGGATCAGGCGAAAGTAGCAGCAGCCTGCCCGGATATCGATGTGACGATCCTTTACGAAGACGGCGTACAGCAGGTTCTGTTAAACGGAAAAAATGTATCCACAGAGATCCGTCAGGAAATCGTAGGAAATACCGCATCCAAGATCTCCGTGATCAAAGAAGTGAGAGAAAAACTGGTAGCATTGCAAAGACAGCTGGCAGCAAAAGAAAATGTAGTCATGGACGGAAGAGATATCGGAACACAGGTACTTCCGGATGCGACAGTCAAGATTTATCTGACCGCCAGCGCGAAAGAGCGTGCGAAGAGAAGATATCTGGAACTGCAGGAAAAAGGAATGCCGGGTGAACTCGATCAGATCGAGGCTGACATTATCGAGAGAGATAACCGTGATATGAACCGTGAGATCTCCCCGCTTCGCCAGGCAGAAGATGCAGTGCTGGTGGATGCGTCCTTTATGGGAATCGAAGAAGTGACTGCGGCAGTGATTGCAGAATTTGAGAAAAAGAAACAGGCATAAGAGGTGCATATGGAAGAAAGAAAGATTCTGGTAGCCCGTACCGCGGGATTCTGTTTCGGCGTGAAACGGGCGGTGGAAAAAGTATATGAACAGGTCAACATGGGCAAACAGAATATTTACACCTATGGACCGATCATTCATAATGAAGAAGTGGTGACGGATCTGGGGAAAAAAGGTGTCCGGGTTCTGGAAAATGAACAGGAACTGAAAAATCTTATGGAAGGAACTGTGGTGATCCGTTCTCATGGCGTACCGAAAGAAATCTACGAAGTGATCGAAGAAAAAGGGCTGGAATGTGTGGATGCCACTTGCCCGTTTGTACGGAAGATCCATAAGATCGTGGAGCGGGAAAGTAAAGCAGGACGCCATATTATTATTGTTGGCAATGATACTCATCCGGAAGTGGAAGGCATCAAAGGCTGGTGTGAAGGTCCGGTGACTGTGATATCCAGCCACGAAGAAGCCGAAAATCTCGCCTTTCCGGAGGGTGAAAAGCTGTGTGTGGTGAGTCAGACGACATTTAATTACAACAAATTTCAAGAATTAGTTGAAATCTTTGAAAAAAAGAGGTATGATAAAGTTGTTTTAAATACAATCTGTAGTGCGACCGAGGAAAGACAGATGGAAGCACGGCAGATTGCCTGCGAAGCAGATACCATGATTGTCATTGGCGGCAGACATAGTTCCAATACGCAGAAATTATACGAGATTTGTCGAAAAGAGTGTGAAAATACTTACTATATACAGACACTTGTTGATTTGGATACTAAGCCTTTTCAATGTATTGGTTGCGTAGGTATTACAGCGGGGGCTTCCACCCCAAATAATATAATTGAGGAGGTTCAAAAACATGTCAGAATTAAGTTTTGAACAAATGCTGGAAGAATCATTAAAAACAATTAGAAATGGGGAGGTAGTCGAAGGTACAGTAATCGACGTCAAAGAAGACGAGATCATTTTAAATATTGGTTACAAAGCTGATGGTATTCTTACAAAGAACGAATACAGCAACGATTCCTCTATCGACCTTACAACTGTAGTAAAACCTGGTGATACTATGGAAGTAAAAGTCCTGAAAGTAAACGACGGTGAAGGACAGGTTCTGCTGACCTACAAGAGACTGGCAGCAGAAAAAGGAAACAAGAGACTGGAAGAAGCTTTCGAAAACAAAGAAGTTCTGAAAGCAAAAGTTTCTCAGGTACTGAATGGCGGACTGAGTGTAGTGATCGACGAAGCAAGAGTATTCATTCCTGCAAGTCTGGTTTCTGATACTTATGAAAAAGATCTGAGCAAATATGCAGATCAGGAAATCGAATTCGTTATCACAGAGTTCAACCCGAGAAGAAGAAGAATCATCGGTGACAGAAAACAGCTGTTACTGGCAGCAAAAGCTGAACAGCAGAAAGCTCTGTTTGAGAAGATCGCAGTTGGCGATGTTGTAGACGGTGTTGTTAAGAACGTTACAGATTTCGGTGCATTCATCGATCTGGGCGGAGCAGATGGTCTGCTGCATATCTCCGAGATGTCCTGGGGAAGAGTAGAAAACCCGAAGAAGATCTTCAAAGTCGGCGAGCCGATCAAAGTTCTGATCAAAGATATCAACGGAGATAAGATTGCACTGAGCCTGAAGTTCGAAGATCAGAACCCGTGGCTGAATGCAGATGAAAAATATGCTGTAGGAAACGTAGTAGAAGGAACAATCGCACGTATGACAGACTTTGGCGCATTCGTTGAACTGGAACCAGGCGTAGATGCTCTTCTGCATGTATCCCAGATCTCCAGAGAACATGTGGAAAAACCTTCAGATGTTCTGAGCGTAGGTCAGGTAATCACAGCAAAAGTTGTTGATTTCAACGGCGAAGAGAAAAAAATCAGCCTGAGCATGAAAGCTCTGGAGCCTGCAGCTGAAGAAGCAGCAGAGGAAGAGTAATCTGTAGCTGAACAAAGAGATCTGACAGATCATAAATTTATGTAAGCAAAAGATAAGCCACCCGATATGCAAAACAGTATGTCGGGTGGTTTTTATGCATATGACAAAACAAAATCCGTGATTGTGTGTGTGACAATCGCGGATTTTTCTATATTATAATCAATCATTCAAAAATATTTATTGTAGCACATGAGAAAGCAGATGGTTTAAGTATTTTAGGAGCTGCTCCTGATCTTTATCAAAATCTTCCGGCAAAAGAAACCAGCTGCTTTTTTCCTTGCGCTCATCCCGGAAAGCCGGAGTGAAAAGTTCTTCGTACTGGGGATAAAAGCAGCCGTTTACTTTTTTACAGCAGTTGTCCGGCGTTGCTTTCTCGCGGTGATCTTTGTCAACATAAGCCCCCACACTCTTATGAATCGCCTCGTCTTCCATTGGAAGATAATAGTATTCTTTATAATTGGGATAGAAGAATTTTTTACATCCTGTCTCCGGGCGGATCTCTAAGAGAAGCTTTTGGGGAGTTATGCGAAGCACAACGTGGGGTAGTTTCTTTTCAAAGCTGACAGGAAATGGATGTTCAGGCTGCACAGAAAGGAGCAAAGTTCCTTCCGCTGTATGAGTGCATGTGATAAATTCCTGACAATTTCCTGTCCATAAAGTACGGATCGAAAAGAGCGGCAGAAGTTTCAGCATCCCTTCCACATCTTCTTTGTTATGCAGACAAAGTATTTCAAGCAGGTGCCCATCACCACTCAACAGATATTTTTTATATACTTCAATAAGTTCCCCACCACTGTACAGGTCTTCCCGGAAAAGTCCGGTTGCATATTCCAGATCTTTCTGACGCATATGCTCCAGATGCAGGATCTTTTTTAAGGGGGAAAACAGTTGATACAGATCCAGCTGCCGGGTTCCCTCCCAGGGGGCAGGCAGCTGATAAAAGGTGTATTTGTGCATCAGGTAAGGGACATCAAAGGTAGTTCCGTTATAGTGGAACAACAGTTTCCTGGTGGAGAGAAGTTCGGAAAAAGCAAGAAGCACTTCTTTTTCTTCGCCGGGTTTCTGGCAGAACCACTGCCTGTGAATCCAGATTTCATTTTCATAAAAAACAGCTCCAAGAAGATAAAGATGAGAGGTCTTCCAAGATAATCCTGTGGTTTCGATATCAAAAAACAGACAGTTTTCCGGAGAAAATTCTTCCTGTGTCAATATGTAATCCGGTAATATCACCGGGTAATCTTTTTGCAGCATATAGTATCCTTTCTGTGAGTGTGTTAATAAAATGTCAAAATGTACCAAAAATAATAGCTAAAACATACCGTGTATCTAATATTATATACAAAAAAATAAAATAAACAGTATTTTTTTTGGAAATAATAAGCTATAATGGTAACAGTGATATGATAATTTTATCATAAATAAAAAGAAGGAGGAAGAGGGATTGAGTTTTGAGATTCTGGGAGTTGATCTGTATCATATTCTCAGTTGGTTTATTGTATACAGCTTTATGGGATGGATCTGGGAAAGCTGTTACGTATCAGCCAAAAGCAAAAAATGGGTAAACAGGGGATTTGTATCCGGACCGTTTGTAACAATCTATGGAGTGGGGGCGGTGACCGTCTACGTGATCTTACGTCCGGTGGCAGGAAACATCCTGGAACTCTATTTTGCAGGGGTGGCAGTCGCTACGATTCTGGAATATGTGACAGGTGTACTGATGGAAGCTATTTTTCACACCAACTGGTGGGATTACAGCGATAAAAAGTTTAACTTTCAGGGAAAAATCTGTCTGGGCAGTTCTGTAGCATGGGGATTTTTCACATTGATTCTGTTTTATGTATTTCAGCCGGTTGTAGGGGATCTGGTGGAAATGGTTCCGAGAAAAACAGGAATCGTACTGGTCTATGTATGGCTGGCGGGATATACCGTGGATTTTGCATTTTCCGCAGCAGCAGCTTTCGATCTGCGAAGCAAGATGAAGAAACTGGATGTTGTCTGGGACGAATTCCAGGAGAATCTGCGGGATACCAAACTGTATGAGGTGGCAGAGGAAGCCCGTGCGAAAGCAGAAGTTTACCGGATGGCACTTCCGGTTGGCAAGTGGAACGATATGATCGAAGAACGTAAGAAAATGTTCCGCGAGACGGTAGAGCGCTACAGTGCAAACGACAGCAGACTTCTGGAAACGAAAGATAATATCCTGGGCAAATACGAAGAGTTTGTACAGAAGTATGGGGATGTGAAAAAGAGTATCCGTCATATCTCCAGGAGACATCTCCGGGCGTATCCGAATATGGTCAGCAGTTTTGAACGTCGTCGGAGACTGACTCTGAAAAAGAACCGTAAACAGAACAAGAAGAGTGCGTAAAAGCTGACAAAATGCGCAAGAATGAAAAGGGAGGACTAGTGTATGGGGTCTGGAACATTTAGAGGAGGTATCCACCCGTATGACGGGAAAGAGCTGTCAAGAGACCGGGCGATCCAGGATATCCGTCCGGGAAAAGAACTGGCCTATCTTGTATCTCAACATATCGGGGCACCTGCAAAACCGATTGTAAAAAAAGGTGATCGGGTTCTGGTGGGACAGATGATCGCAGAGGCAGGGGGCTTTGTATCCGCTCCGGTTTATGCATCGGTATCCGGCGTGGTAAAGGGAATTGAAAAACGTTTGACAGCAACCGGAGGCTACTGTGATGCGATTATAGTGGAAAACGATGAAGTGTACGAATCAGTAGCGTTTGAAGAAACAAAAGATATCACACAATTATCCAAAGACGAGATCTGTGGGAAGATTCAGAAAGCGGGTATCGTAGGTATGGGTGGTGCAGGATTCCCTACGCATGTAAAGCTTTCACCGAAAGAACCGGAAAAGATCAAATACATTCTAGTCAATGGTGCAGAATGTGAGCCATATCTGACTTCCGACTACCGGATCATGCTGGAACAGCCGGAAAAACTGGTTGGCGGACTGAAAGTGATACTGCAGCTTTTTGATGGTGCAAAAGGATATATCTGTATTGAGGACAACAAACCGGAGGGCATTGCAAAACTGCAGGAGCTGGTAGAAGGCGAAGCAAATATCGAAGTACAGCCATTAAAGACAAAATATCCACAGGGTGCAGAGCGTATGCTGATCTATGCAGTGACCGGAGAGACAATCAATTCTTCCATGCTTCCGGCAGATGCCGGATGTATCGTGGATAATGTGGATACCGTGGTGTCGATCTATGAGGCAGTGGCAGAAGGAAAGCCACTGATGCAGCGGATCGTAACAGTCACCGGAGACGGTGTGAATATACCATCTAACTTCCGGGCACCGGTGGGTATGGATTTTCAGGAACTTCTGGATGCGGCAGGTGGTCTGAAGGGCACAGTGGAGAAAGTAATCTCCGGTGGTCCGATGATGGGATTTGCCATGTTTGATTATCATGTACCGGTAACCAAAACTACATCCGCGCTTTTGGTACTGACAAAAGATGAGGTCAGCCGTTCCCGGGCTACCGCCTGCATCAACTGTGGAAGGTGTGTCAGTGAATGTCCGGAGCATCTGCTTCCGACGAAGCTTGCAACCTTTGCGGAACACAGAAAAGAAGAAGCCTTTGTCAAGTATAATGGTATGGAGTGCTGCGAATGTGGCTGTTGCAGCTATGTCTGTCCGGCAAAACGACCGCTGGTACAGGAGATCCGTTCCATGAGAAAAATGGTTATGGCCAATAGAAAGAAAAAATAAGAGGGGGATGTGAAATATGGGAGAGTTATTACATGTATCCTCATCGCCGCATATCCGTTCAAAAGTGACCACAGATTATCTTATGAAAATGGTAATCGTGGCTCTGATGCCGGCAACAGTGG
>NZ_JALFPR010000096.1:0-32881 GCF_022785585.1 Oliverpabstia sp.
GATTTTTGCTATAAACATACAGCCAAAACAGGATAAAAAAGGAAATTACTGGATTTCATTTGAGAAGAATGGATGTTCTGTCAAGATGGAGACAGACAGTGAAGGAAATCTGTCCGGGGAAAGTCCGACAATCATCATTGCGCCATTGGATCTGACAACTGTGGAATGGGTTGAAGAGCCGGAAGAAGAGGAGGAAGAGGAAGAAGATACCTTTATGCTCGGTGGAAATACATATACCTATGATGTGACAGAGATTAGTATCAGCAACGTGCAGATTAATGATCTCAGTCCGTTGGAAAAATGTAAAAAACTGAGAAGCCTGATTCTGTATGATTGTGGCATTGAAGATATTACCCCACTTCAGGGATGCGAAAGTCTGGTAGAACTCTGCCTGGATTATAATCCGTTCTCTGATCTGAGTCCGTTATCCGGTCTTACGAATCTGCAGTATTTGCAGTTCCATGAATCAGGAGTAACGGATCTGAGTCCGATCTATGGACTGGATCTGAAACTGATGAATCCATGTTCTCCGGGAGTTACAAGAGATCAGGTAGAAGAGTATAAACGGCTGCATCCGGATTGTACCTGCTACTGGGATTATTATACAATTGAGTAAGTGAGGAAATAGTATGGGGAGAATGGCATATGAGTTTCAGGATACACAGCGAAAGCTGATGGAAAATGAAAAACTATATCGCCTGACAGCGAATGCGATTTTATGTACAGCTCTTTATCCGGAACATTTGTCCGTGACGAGGGTGATGGGGAGCTGCTACACCAATATCAGTGTGGCGGAAACAACAACACTGCGTGCTGCGGCAAGACTGTCGCAGCAGTATCCGAAGGTTGCAGTACTGAACTTTGCCAATGCAGTAACTCCGGGCGGGGGTGTTGCATACGGAGAGGATTCACAGGAGGCGAGCCTGTGCAGATGTAGCAATCTCTATCCGTGTCTGACAAAAAGTGAGAATTTTGTTCATTTTTATCAGTACAATGACGGACAGGCGCCATATTATAGCAGCCGGATCATATATTCGGAAAATATTGCCGTGATCAAAAAAGAAAACGGGAGACCGCTGGAGCGGTATTTCCAGGTGGATGTGATCACCTGCGCGGCGCCGAATGTACGGGATGAGAGAGCAGGATTAAAGAAAAAGAAGCTGCAGAAATTGTTGGAAGAGCGTATCCGGAATATTTTGATGGCAGCGGAGCTTCATGGTGTACAGGCACTGGTGCTTGGTGCTTTTGGGTGTGGTTCGTTTGGCAATGAGCCGGAGATGGTTGCGGAGATCTTTCAAAAACTGCTGGTGCAGGGAGAATTTGCCTATTCCTTCAGAGAAGTGGTATTTGCGATCGCTGTGAAAAATGCGAGAGATCAGAGAAATCTGCAGTCTTTTCGGGAACAGTTCGGCAGTCAGGCGGATACGCCCTTATGGGGGAAAAAAGTGTCTGTGTACGGAGATTCGATCAGTACCTATATGGGATATCATCCGGAACCGTGCAAAGTGTATTACGACAGAGAACGTGCAGGAAAGGCAGGGATTTTCTCTGCAGATGCCACCTGGTGGGCGATTGTTCTGAAACATTTTGGCGCACAGCTTTTGATGAACAATTCCTGGAGCGGATGTAAAGTCTATGGGGATGACATAGCTGCCGGAAGCAGTGAATGGAGAACAAGAAATCTGCATCGAGACAGCGAACTGCCGGATATTATTCTGATTTATATGGGAATGAATGATTACGGCTACGGAATCTATCCGATGGATTTTCAGATAGCATACGAACGGATGCTGTGGACTATGAAGGGGCGTTATCCAAAGGCACAGTTGTATTGTGCAACGATTGGATGTGGAGTCTTAAATGGTCAGAACATGTTTCCGGAATATCTGAATGGAAATGCCTTTGAGGATTATAATCAGGCGATCCGCACTGCCGCACAGAAATACAGATGTCATCTGGTGGATCTGGCGGCAATGGGAGTCGCATATGATTCCGTGGACGGAATCCACCCAAATGCCATGGGAATGCAGCAGCTGGCAGAAGGATGGATCCGGGGAATCGAAGAAGAAAAGAAAAAGACAACACACAGGAAAAAGAAACGCAGCTGGACACAGTGGCTGATTCCGGTGCTGCTGGGAATAGAAGCGGTTATTGTAATGGTGCTGATTGTGTTGATTTTAAAAGTGTTTATTCTCTGACCGGATGTGTTCAGTACCTTCCCGGTCACAGACCAAAATGTTACTGTTCACTCCGTGCCCAGCAACACGCTGCGCGATGCACAGAATTTATGCTAATCGCATAAATTCGCGCGATATGTCTCGGGTTTTCTGTGACCTTCGCTCACAAAAAACACCTCGCGAGATATTACCAGTGAACAGTAACACCAAAATGCATTGCACATAAAAAATATTGCTTTTGTAATTGACATTTCCATAGAAAAGAGGTATCTTTGAGAAAGATAATAAAACTATTTTATTAAGTTTCAAAAACTCATATATGGAGGGCATTTCACATGGAAGGTAAGATGAAAGTAGCAGTGATGAACGGTATCGGCAAGATGGGATTTACGGAGCGTGACATTCCGACGCCGAAGGATGATGAAGTTCTGGTAAAGCTGGATTATGTGGGAATCTGTGGATCGGATCTGCATTATTACGAGAGCGGAGCCATCGGCGATTATGTGGTAGAACCGCCGTTTGTTCTCGGTCATGAGCCGGGTGGTGTTGTCGTGGAAGTGGGAAAAGATGTCAAACATCTGAAAGTCGGCGACAAAGTAGCTCTGGAGCCGGGAAAGACCTGCGGACACTGCGAATTCTGCAAACAGGGCAAATACAATCTCTGTCCGGATGTCGTATTTTTCGCAACGCCGCCGGTAGACGGTGTCTTTCAGGAGTATGTTGCGCATGAGGCGGATCTCTGCTTCAAACTCCCGGAAAATGTAAGCACACTGGAGGGCGCGCTGATCGAACCTCTGGCTGTCGGTTTCCATGCAGCGATCCAGGGAGATGCTCATCTGGGACAGAAAGCAGTGGTGATGGGCGCCGGATGTATCGGTCTGGTTTCCATGATGGCGCTGAAAGCCCGCGGCGTATCGGAAGTTTATGTGGTAGATATCATGGAAAAACGTCTGGAAAAAGCCCTGGAACTGGGTGCAACCGGAGTGATCAACGGAGCAAAAGAGGATGTGATCGCAAAAGCACAGGAACTGACCGGTGGTGCCGGTATGGACCTGATCATCGAGACCGCCGGTACAGAGATCACCACCAGACAGGCGATCCATATGGCGAAGAAGGGTTCCACGATCGTTCTGGTCGGCTACAGCAAGAGCGGTGAGATGACCCTGCCGATGAGTCTGGTTCTCGACAAAGAACTGACTTTCAAAACGGTTTTCCGTTACCGCCATATCTATCCGATCGCAATCGATGCGGTAGCTTCCGGAAAAGTAAACGTAAAAGGAATCGTTACTAATATTTACGATCTGGATGATGTACAGCGGGCGATGGATGAGAGTGTGCATAATAAGGCAGACATTGTAAAAGGTGTGATTAAGATTCATCCGTAAGAGTTGAAAGAATCGTAAAAAGCAAAAAGTATACAGGTGTCAGGCATTTCTACGCAAGAACTTTGTAAGAGTGCCTGGCACTTTTAAAATAAAAAGTCGGAATTGACCTATAAATCAGCCGAAATCCTATCTGGAAAATCTCTTGTTTTTTGAGTAAAATAAAAGTAGTGGGCGGCGATTGCGCCGCAGGAAAATAGTTACTGGTCACAGAGTGAACAGTAACGAAAATAACAGGCATGGCGGTCCGCCGGAGAGTGCGGCGGGATGGCCGGAAAAGAGGTTTGAGATGAAAAAATGGACAAGAGTCATGTATCAGCCAAATCTTCCCCTGGAAGCAGGCAGATATGTAACAGCAAGCAAAGAACATATTGCATTATCCCTGGAGGCAGCGACAGAGGGTATGGTGCTTTTGAAAAATGAGAACAATATCCTGCCGTTAAAGAACGGTTCCAGGATCACACTGTTCGGACGCGGAAGTTTTGACTATGTCAAAGGTGGCGGCGGAAGCGGCGATGTAACCGTATCTTATGTACATAATCTGTATGATGGTTTCAAAACCCTGGAAGATAAGGTGCAGGTATACGAACCGGTAGCAGATTTTTATAAGAAAAATGTAGAAGAACAGTATGCAATCGGAAGAGCACCGGGTATGACCGAAGAACCGGAACTGCCACAGGAACTTCTGGATGGCGCAAGAGCATTCGGGGATACTGCGCTTGTTGTACTGAGTCGTTTTTCCGGAGAAGGATGGGATCGTTCCAGTGTGGAATACAATGGCGAGTTCAACCCGTGGCCGGACGAGACCAGCATGCCGAAACTGTCTGCGCAATTGTATCCGGATGGAGATTTTTACCTGACAGCGGGTGAGAAAAAACTGCTGGCGCAGGTAGAAAAAGTATATGATAAGATTGTAGTTGTCCTGAACATCGGTGGTGTGATCGATCTGTCCTGGATCAAGAGAGATGATAAGATCAGTGCTGCTTTATACGGTGGACAGGGTGGTATGGAAGGCGGAACCGCAATGGCTCAGGTGTTGTGTGGTCAGGTCAATCCATCCGGTAAACTGGCAGATACCTTTGCTGCAAGACTGGAAGATTATCCGTCCACGGAAAACTTCCATGAGTCTGTAGAATATGTGGATTACACCGAAGATATTTACGTTGGTTACCGTTATTTTGAGACGATTCCGGGCGCAGCTGAAAAAGTGGTTTATCCGTTCGGTTACGGTCTGTCCTACACAACCTTCGAGGTGGAGACACAGAAAGCATGGGAAGAGGCAGACTCTATCAACGTACAGGTGAAAGTAACCAATACCGGAGATATGGCCGGTAAAGAGGTCGTACAGCTGTATTACAGTGCACCACAGGGACTGTTAAAGAAACCGGCGAAAGAATTGGGTGCATTTAAGAAAACCCGCCTTCTGCAGCCAGGAGAGAGTCATACGATGGTACTGACCGTCACAAAAGAAGCAATGGCATCCTACGATGATCTTGGAAAAGTAGCAAAATCTGCTTATGTTCTGGAAAAAGGCGCATATGCTTTTTATATTGGAACCTCCGTAAGAAATAATGAAAAAACAGCTTATGAATATCTGGTAGCAGAAGATACCGTGGTAAAACAGCTGGAAGCAAAGCTGACACCGTCAGGTCTGTCTAAGAGAATGCTTTCCGACGGAACCTACGAGGAACTGCCTCAGACTGAAGGAAATGATCCCAATGCCTGTGCATTTGAAAAAATGGTTCCGGGAACTGATGAGGGCATCCTGCCGGAAGTACGCTTCCGCGAGCAGCGTCTTGTACTCTACATAGTAAAAAAAGGCGTAAAACCGTTTATCGAAGTAGCAGAAGGAAAGATCACTCTGGACGAGTTCATGAGCCAGCTTTCCGACGATGATCTGATCGAACTGCTTGGAGGTCAGCCAAATACCGGCGTGGCCAATACCTTTGGTTTCGGTAACCTGCCGGATTACGGTGTACCGAACATTATGACAGCCGACGGACCTGCAGGTCTTCGTATCGCACCGGAATGTGGCGTGTGTACAACTGCATGGCCATGCGCAACTCTTCTTGCCTACACCTGGAACCCGAATCTGGTAGAAAAGGTAGGTGCAGCCGGAGCAGAAGAAGTGAAAGAAAATAATATCGCCGTATGGCTGACACCCGCTGTCAACATTCACAGAAATCCTTTGTGCGGAAGAAACTTCGAGTATTATTCCGAAGATCCGCTGCTTGCAGGTAAGATGGCAGCAGGTATGGTACGTGGTATCCAGTCTCAGCATATCGGCGCATCCGTAAAACATTTTGCCGCCAATAACAAAGAGACAAACAGAAAGCACAGCGATTCCCGTGTATCCGAACGAGCCCTTCGTGAGATTTATCTGAAACAGTTTGAAATTATCGTAAAAGAATCCGATCCGTGGACGATCATGAGCTCCTACAACGTGATCAACGGTCACAGAGCTTCGGAAAATAAAGAACTTCTGGAAGACATCCTTCGCGGAGAATGGGGATTCCAGGGCATGGTTACCACAGACTGGTGGACCCGTGGTGAGCATTACAAAGAGATCAAAGCCGGCAATGATGTCAAGATGGCAACCGGTTATCCGGAACGTGTGAAGAAGGCTATAGAACTTGGTGAACTTACCCGTGCTGATCTGGAACACTGTGCAAGACGTGTACTGGAACTGATCCTGAAAATCGACTAAATATAACTAACAGTTACGATTAATCAAAAAATATGCATAAAAAGTGAGAAAAAAAGCAAACAGAAAAAGAATCTACTTTCTGTTTGCTTTTTTTTGCAAAAATATAAAAGGCCGTACTGGATTACTGGAAAAAAACAGGGTATAGTAATAAGAAAACAGAGCGTGTAAGAGGAGTAACAAACGATGAACAGAAAGATAGAAAATCCTTTCCTCTATGTAGAAGTCAGTGACCGCGGAGCAGAACTGATGCGGATTATGAGAAAGGATACCGGTGCGGAGATTCTCTGGAATGGGGATCCGGCTTTCTGGAGCTACCGGTCTCCGATTCTTTTTCCGAATGTGGGAAGTACCTGGCAGAAAAAAATGAAGATCAACGGAAAGGAATATCAGACCCGTCAGCATGGATTTGCCAGAGAAAAAGAATTCACCTGTGTGGAAGAAAGTACTGAAAAACTTCGCTACCGGTTAATGTCTGACGAAGAGACAAGAAAGTACTATCCATTTGATTTTGTATTATGGATCACCTATGAATTGAGAGAAAAAGAGATTCTCGTCAGCTGGGAAGTGGAAAACCGATCCGGGGAAGTCATGAGTTTTACGATTGGCGGACATCCGGGCTTCCGTTTTGAAAAAGAAGGAGAACAGAAAGAAGATTACGAACTATATTTTCCGGAAAATACAGAGTTTACCGCTACCGCAGTCGATCTGGTCAACGGTACCGGAAAACCGGATCAGAAATACCGGGTGAAACTGACAGATCATACGCTGGTGTTAAGTGACCAGCTGTTTGATGTGGACACACTGGTAGTTGACGATGCACAGATCCGGGAAGTATGGCTCAGAAGAAAAGCCACCGGGCAGCTTTATGCGGGAGTCCGTTGTATCGATGAATTTTGCAGTTTTGGAATCTGGTCCCTTCCGAAAGGACCGTATGTTTGTCTGGAACCCTGGGCGGGAAGATGTGATGATGAAGGGTTTTGCGAAGATATTTCCCAAAAGCCGGGAATTAACCGGGCGAAGCCGGGAGAATGCTGGAAAAAGCAGTATGCGATTCTGATCGGATAGAACAGAGTATCTTAAGAGGTGTATTTACAACAGGGAAAAGAGTGTCAGATGTAAGAATCCGGCACTTTTCTGTTATCTGCAGAAGAAAAATAACAGAGGATAAATTTTATAATTATAGAAATTACAGGGAGGTTTTTGTATGGGAAGAGCAATTTATGTGAGCAGTGTAAACGGAGATGATGCAAACAGCGGGTATGCACCGGAGAAAGCATTCCGCAGTCTGAGAAAGGTAAACCAGATGGAGATCCGGCCGGGCGATCAGATCCTTCTGGAGCGGGGATCAATATTTATCGGAGAGTACCTGCACCTGTATGCAGGTGGAACAAAGGAGGCTCCGGTTGTTGTAGATGCGTACGGGGAGGGTGGTCTTCCACGGATCGAGACGGACGGAAACGGGATCTGGTATCAGAACTATGGCGGACATCTGGACAATGTAGTACATACCTGGAAAGGCTATCTGTCCTCAGCGGTTCTTTTATACGATGCAGAATACATTTCCATCCGGAATCTGGAAATTACAAACAACCCATGCGTCAAAAATGAACGCCTGAACCAGGCAGACCGTATGAACCGCACCGGCGTATCCGTGATTGCGAAGAATCACGGGACGCTCCATGAGATCGAACTCGATCATCTGTATATCCATGATGTAGAGGGAAATATCTACGACAAACATCTGAACAATGGCGGCATCTACATGTCAGTCTCCCGTCCGGATGACGAAGAAAAGACCGGAATTGCCCGTTATGACGGTATTCATATCCACCACTGTAAAGTTGAGAACTGCCGCAGATGGGGAATTGCCGCAGGCTACACGTACCAGCATGACAAATTTACCACACTGGAACTGCCCGATGAAGTGGTGAAAACCTACGGCTCCACCAATGTTGTGATCGAACACAACTTTGTCAAAGATATCGGCGGAGACGGCATCACACCGATGTACTGCTTTGAACCGCTGATCCAGTACAATGTGTCCGAAAATATCGCTGTGGACATCCACCCGGATCTGTACAACGAAGAAGGAAACCGTGGCGGTATGACCGCAGCCGCCATCTGGCCATGGAAATGCAAAACAGCGTTGTTCCAGTACAACGAAGTCTACAACACTGTCTATAATCAGGATGGTCAGGCGTGGGATGCCGACTCCGGTGACGGAACGATCTACCAGTACAACTACAGCTGCAACAATGGCGGTGGCTGTGTGATGTTTTGTGAGGGCGAGAGCGTCAACAACATCTTCCGCTACAACATCAGTCAGAATGACGGAACAGGCATCCTGACCCCGGTACGAAACGTGGACGCGAAAATCTATGGCAATATCTTCTATATAAAAGAAGGCGTGGACTTTATCCGTCATCGGATCTGGGGCGATACAATGATCGAAGGCGGCGGAATCGAAGTCACCGACAACATTATCATCTACGCCGGAAACGCCCCCAAAGAAGAGTCCTGGACCTATAACAGCCCCAAGGCATATTATCAGAGTAATACATATGTAAACTATCAGAATACCCCGGAAGGTGATCCGGCTCCAATCTGCCTCTCCGCTGCCACCGATATCCTGACAGCTCCGGGCATCGCCCCGGAGACCACCAACGGCAGCAGCCGCATGTACAAAGGCAGTCAGGACTTTGCCGGCTACCGCCAGAAAAAAGACGGCACAGACCTTCTGAAACTGTAAACTTCAGGAACAAAAGAACAAGAAGAAAGGACACAAAATTTTCACAAAAAAATTAGCACTCCCCCTTGACGAGTGCTAAATTAGGTGTTATAGTACAGATAGAACAAAGGAAGAGAAATAAAGAAGTTCAACTACCGGATGTTCTACACGAATAATCAATTAAGCAATCACTCCGCCACCGGGCGGAACAAATAGAAGGGAGAAATGACTTATGTTAATGCCTAGTATTTTTGGTGAGAATTTTATGGATGATTTCTTTGGAGTTCCGGAGAGAACTTATACACAGAGTGCACAGAACGCCCTGATGAAAACCGATGTAGTAGAAAACAAAGACGGATTTGACGTATCCATTGACTTGCCGGGATTCAAAAAAGAAGATGTGAAGGGAGAAGTCAAAGACGGCTACCTGATCATTACCGCATCGACCAAACAGAACAAAGAAGAGAAAAACAAAGACGGCAAGTACATCCGCAAAGAAAGATACAGTGGAACCTGTCAGAGAAGCTTTTATGTAGGAGAAGATATCACCCAGGAAGACATCAAAGCAAAATTTGAAGATGGTGTCCTGAAACTGGAGATTCCGAAAAAAGAAGCAAAACCGGAAGTAAAAGAAGCAAAATACATCTCTATTGCATAAAAGAGCAGGGAGATGAAAATTGAGACAAAACACGTATTACGAGTTTTATCCATTCATGCGGCAGGCGCGGACCGGGCGCCTGCCGGATAAATAAACTGTGCGCTCATTACTGTGAAATCGAGTGAACAGAAAAAGGAAAATAACAGGGTTTTAAAACCCGTTCACTATAGAGATTACCACAGAGGGACAGGACAAACTTTATATCCGGAGTCTCTCTTTTTTATATATACAGGCAGCAAGCCAACTGTACAGGATGTAACAAGTTCCCAAAGGAGGTGGAACAAGTGGAAAATAAAAGAGATTACTATGAAGTGCTTGGCGTAAGTAAAGAGGCAGACAGTTCGGCAATTAAAAAAGCCTACCGAAAACTGGCGAAAAAATATCATCCGGACACCAACGCCGGTAATGCAGAGGCAGAAAAACGATTCAAAGAAATCTCGGAAGCCTATGCAGTACTGGGAGATGAGGAAAAGAAAAAATTATACGATGAATTCGGACATATCGCCTTCGAGCCGGGCTTCAATGCGGATGCCGCGAGAGCACAGAAACAATATGGATATGAAAACTTCGGCAGCGATAACAGCCAGAATGGTTATCGGGAGTACCATTTTAACGGATCAGGTGGAGATGACATCTTCGGAGATCTGTTTGGAAATATGTTTCGCCGGGGAGCAAAAGGCGGGAATTTCCATAGCGAAGGATTTCATAACGACAGCGGATTCTATCAGCAGTTCCATCAGAGAGAAAATGATGGATTCTATGGTAAACATGGATTTCATGAAACTTATTCCGGAAAAGGGGAGAATCTGGAAGCAGAGATTTCACTTACCTTTGATGAGGCTGTATTTGGCTGCGACAAGATGATCACATTGCAGGAAGCAGGAGGCAACCGCACTTTGAAAGTGCATATTCCTGCGGGAATCGATACCGGACAGAGCGTTCGACTGCGTGGAAAAGGCCATCCGGGAATCGGAGGCGGTGAACCTGGCGATCTGTTGCTGAAAGCAAAGGTTGGAAGAAAACCGGGATACGAACGAAAAGGCGTCGATGTCTACACCACGGTCAGTATCCCATACACAACCGCCGCTCTCGGCGGAGAAACCAGAGTATCCACATTATACGGGGATGTTAGTTGTAAAATCAAAGAAGGGACTCAGTCGGGCAGCAAGATCCGGCTGCGTGGAAAAGGAATTGTATCCATGAAAAATCCGAACGTCCACGGCGACCAGTACGTCACCGTTCAGATCCAGGTGCCCCGTCACCTGAATCAGCAGGCACGCCGGAAACTGATGGAATACAAACAGGCTTGCGGATAAAAAAAGCAGACAGGAATAACTTTGAACAGTTGTTACTGTCTGCTTTTTGTGTACATTGCATACAAAAATGAATCTAATGAAGCAATTTTGAATTGCGTGAACAATACGTCAAAAACCATAAGATCTGGTTTACAAAACTTTGCTTCTGAGCTATTCTATAGAAAGAAAAGTAAGATTCCGAGAGTACATTAAGATGATCAGGAGGAAACAACATGGTAGGTCCGGAAGGAACAAAACGAATATCCAAAATAGATACATACCTGAATGTAGCCGAAGCATTTGCCTATCGAAGCACCTGCATCAAACGAAAATACGGTGCGGTGATCGTAAAAGATGATGTGGTAATTTCAACCGGCTATAATGGGTCCCCGCGTGGCTACGACAATTGCTGCGATATCGGCGAGTGTCCGAGAATCAAACTGGGTATGCATCAGGGAGAGGGGTACGGTCTTTGCCGTGCGATTCATGCTGAGCAGAATGCATTGCTGAACTGTTCTCGCGAACAGACCATCGGTGCCGACCTCTACCTTGCCGGCATCAATCCCGGTGATAATTCTGTTCACCGCGCAAAACCCTGCCCCATCTGCTCCCGCCTTATCATCCAGGCCGGAATCAAAAACGTCTACCTCCGCGTAGGTGCCAAAGCCGGTGAGTACGAAGTGGTTCCGGCCCAAGATCTGGTGTGGCATCTGTAAAACAAAAATGATAACCGGAAAATAAAGACAGAAAAAGCCGCAAGGAAACAGTCCTGGCCAGTAAAGTTCAATGCCCCGGAAGCCCGCGCACCGAGGAGGGATCGCGGGCTTCCGGGGCTCACAACATCCCCAACAAACCTTACTGCGGAATCCTTGCCTTATAATAAAGCGGCGACAGTCCAAAATACTTCTTAAACAACTTACTGAAATGATAAGCATCCTCATATCCTACAGCCATCGCCACAGCCTGAATCGACTGCTCCGGGTTCTCATCCAGCAGTTCCCGGGCCTTTTGCATCCGCAGGCTGATCAGATAATTGATCGGCGTATCCCCTGTCTCACTTTTGAAAATCTTCGAAATATAAAAAGAACTCAGATACATATTTGCCGCAATCTGATCGAGCGAAATCTTCTCTTTATAATGTGTCTCCATATAATGCATAATCTGCTGAACTACATACTTCTTATTTACCGACTTGAACTCATACCGCGGTGCATACTGACGCTTTACATCTTCCTCAAGTTCCTGCTTCTGATATCGGCAGAGCAGACAGATCACCTGAATCAGATAGGACTTCAGCATAAAATACCGCCCCGGCTGGCAGGTCTTCGACTCCTGTTCCATCAGGTTACACAGCCGAAACAACGGTTCTTTATAACTGTCCGGCAATGTTGCCAGCAGCTGATAATTTTTAAAAAGAGGAAAATGCCCTCTGGTACATCCGGCAAATTCCACATTTGAAAAAGCCAGATAAAATTCCCGGGCAGAAGTTCCGGCTGCAGGAAGGCTCTGGTGATATGTTCCGGGATTCAGCAAAATCACGGACCCTTCTTCCACATCATACAACTTCTCATCTATACGAAATGTTGTTTTTCCTTTCAGTATAAGCACAAATTCAATAAAATCATGACAATGATAATTCATCTCAGGCTCTGTTCGAAGCAGATTACAGCAGAACAGAAAGCGGGGATTGAGATCATTGTAAGTAAGATCATACACCGATGGTTCCATAAAAATCCCCCTGTCATAAATATAATTTCAACACATATTTGATAAGTTAAGTATACAACATAAACCATCCGATGCACAAGAAAGTACATTCCACTTTTTCGACTGTACTTTATAATAAAACTATCGTAACTGTGAGGATACTGAACAGTTACAGTCATATAAAAATTGGCAGCCGGCGGTAAAAGATGCCACATGGTATGCAAAAAAAGAAAGGATGAAAAAAGAAAATGACAAAAAGTATGACATCAGGAAAACCGGTAAAACTAATCCTTTTATTTGCGCTTCCGCTGATTGTGGGTAATATTTTTCAACAGTTCTACAGTATGGCGGATACCGTAATTGTAGGACGTACTATAGGGGTTAATGCCCTGGCGGCTGTCGGATGTACAGGAAGTGTATCTTTCTTTATTCTCGGATTTGTTATGGGATTTACCTCGGGTTTGTCGATTCTCATTGCCCAGCGTTTCGGTGCGGAGGATGAGGAAGGAATCCGTTGCAGCTTTGCTGCCGGTATCATTCTAAGTATTGCACTCACAATTGTGATGACATTATTTGCAGTGGCACTGGTTCGTCCTGCCATGGAACTTTTGCAGACACCGGAGGAAATCCTTGACGATGCGGTTTCTTATATCCGGATTATATTCTGGGGAATCGGAGCAAGTGTATTATTTAATCTGGGATCAAATACGATGCGTGCATTGGGCGACAGTCGGACACCACTGTATTTTCTGATTTTTGCCTGCTGTGTCAATATTGTACTGGACATTGTACTGATTGCCGTAGTCGGTATGGGAGTTGCAGGGGCAGGTGTGGCAACTATATTTTCTCAGCTCCTGTCAGGAATCTGCTGCTTTGTATATATATGGAAGAAAATGCCGGTACTTCGGATTAACCGCCACCACTTTCATCTGGCGCGAAAACAACTGGGTGATCATCTGCGAATTGCTCTTCCAATGGCGTTTCAGATGTCCATCATTGCGATCGGTGCCCTGATTCTGCAGTTTGCTCTGAACGGTCTGGGCGCGGTATCCGTAGCAGCTTATACGGCGGCACAGAAGATTGATTGCATTGCAACCATGCCACTGAATTCTCTTGGACAGGCAATGACTACATATACTGCTCAGAATTATGGTGCCGGCCAGTATGAGAGAATAAAAAAAGGAGTGTTCCAGTGTATTCTGATTTCTCTGACCGTCAGTGTTTTGATGGGACTTATGAATATTTTTGCCGGAAGTAATCTGTCCGCTGTGTTTGTGGGAAGTGGTGAACGGGATGTCATTGCCTTATCCAAAACATATCTGGTCATCAGCGGATCTTGTTACTGGGTGTTGGGACTGTTATTTATCTATCGTTTTACCCTGCAGGGACTTGGTAACGGATGGGTGCCTACAGTGGCAGGAATTATGGAACTGGTCATGCGTGCAACGGCAGCTGTTTTGCTGGTAGAGCATTTTGGATTTGCCGGTGCAAGTTCCGCAAGCCCGCTGGCATGGATCGGGGCATGCATTCCGCTGGGAATTGCATATTATCTTACAATCCGGCAAATGGTTCCCAAACAGCCGCAGACTACTCCTGTAAAAGCCATGTGAGCCTGAAAGTCAGCGGCTTTTCCTTTACTTCCCGGGCTATGGGAAGTATAATAAAGGAAACTGAGAAAACATGGAGGGTATTACCTATGGAACTGTTATTTTTGGAGCCGGTATTCAAAGAGGCTATCTGGGGTGGAACAAAATTAAGAGACTCGTTTGGATATGATATTCCAAGTGACACAACAGGAGAGTGCTGGGCGATCAGTGCTCATAAAAATGGTGACTGTAAGATTGCAGGTGGCAGATACGATGGAAGATATCTGAGCCAGTTATGGGAAGAAGAGCCGGAACTGTTTGGAAATTATCCGGGCAGCCAGTTTCCGCTTTTGATTAAAATCATTGATGCGAAAAATGATCTGAGTATTCAGGTACATCCCGATGATGCATATGCATCCGAACATGAAAATGGTTCGTTGGGGAAAACCGAGTGCTGGTATGTGCTGGACTGTGAGCCGGGTACAAAAATTGTTATCGGCCACAATGCAAAGGATAAAAAAGAACTGGAAGAGATGATCCGTCAGGGACGATGGGATGAATTTATCCGTGTGACAGATGTGAAAAAAGGAGATTTTTTCCAGATCAATCCGGGATGTCTGCATGCAATCAAAGGAGGTACGGTGATTCTGGAGACACAGCAGAACAGCGATATTACATATCGTGTATATGACTATGACAGATTGTCCGACGGAAAACCGAGACAGTTGCATGTGGAACAGAGCATTGACACAATTGTGGCACCGTTTGAGCCGGCAAAATGCGATACCTATACCGAGAACCTGCAGGGGGCGGAACATAAACATTTGATCACCTGTCCATTCTATTCTGTAGACAAGTATGATGTGGACGGTGTATTTACTATTGAATTTGACAAATATTTTACAGATGTCAGCGTAGTAGAAGGTTCCGGTACTGTAAATGGAATTCCGCTAGAAAAGGGTCAGCATTTTATCGTACCGGCAGGATACGGAAAGTGCCGTTTTGAAGGCGTGATGAGTCTGATCTGTTCGAATCCGGAAAAACATTAAGAGAAAATCCGGACTTAATAAAAGGAAATTAAAAAGTTAGACGGAATATATATAACAGAGATAATCTGAGAACGGTATAAAAAGCTGTTCGAAACACAGGTAAAAAGGAGAATACAGATATGAGACTGGGAGCACTGGAAGCAGGCGGAACCAAGATGGTCTGCGCAATCGGAAACGAAAACGGGGAGATTTTTGAGAGGATATCTATTCCTACCGAAACTCCGGAGATCACACTTCCGAAACTGATTGAGTATTTTAAAGATAAAGAGATCGAAGCACTGGGAATCGGCTGCTTTGGACCGATTGATGTAAACCGTAACTCTGAAACCTATGGTTATATCACGACCACACCAAAGCTGGCGTGGGCAAATTGCGATATTGTCGGTGCTTTTAAAAAAGCACTGAATATTCCGGTGGGATTTGATACGGATGTAAATGGATCTGCACTGGGAGAATCCACTTGGGGAATCACCAAAGGCCTGGAAAACAGCGTATATATAACTATCGGAACCGGTGTCGGTATGGGTATTATGAGCAACGGAAAACTGCTTCATGGTATGCTGCATCCGGAAGCAGGACATATCCTGATGAGAAAACATCCGGAAGATCATTACGAAGGCAAATGCCCATATCACAAAACCTGTCTGGAAGGTCTGGCTGCAGGCCCGGCGATCGAAGCACGCTGGGGCAAAAAAGGAATAGAACTGGCAGATAAGAAAGAAGTATGGGAGCTGGAAGCTTATTATATCGGACAGGCTCTGGTAGATCTGATTCTGGTACTGTCTCCGGAAAGAATTATTCTTGGTGGCGGTGTTATGCATCAGGAACATATGATGCCGTTAGTCAGAGAAGAAGTAAGAAAACAGATGGCCGGTTATATTAAGACGAAACAGATGGATGATCTGGATAATTATATTGTACTGCCAAGCCTGAATGATAATCAGGGAATTATGGGTGCGCTGAAACTGGCAGTGGATGAGCTGGAACTGGAGAAATAATATCCTTATATAAAATAAGAAAGCTGTCGTGGGGGAATCTGCGACAGCTTTCTTATTTTTCCGTGAATAACGAGACACATTCATATCTTTTACTTGACTTTCCTGTTGACACATGGTATAGTAAGTAAGCGACATGGAAGTAGGTCTTTTTTTTATGCCTAAAATCGAAAGACGTGAATTTCGATGGCAAAAGAAAAAAGTCCGTTGCAACAACGCAAATCAACACAGTGGAGGTGGAAGTCGTGCGCGTAAAAATCACATTGGCATGTACAGAATGTAAACAGCGGAATTACAACATGACAAAAGAGAAAAAGAATCATCCGGAAAGACTGGAGACCAAAAAGTATTGTAAATTCTGTAGAACACACACAATGCACAAAGAGACGAAATAAGATTGTCGTGTAAGAGGTGAGGACTATGGCAGAATCTGCAAAAAAAGAAAAGGCTCCGAAAAAGGAGAAAGCTCCGAAAAAGAGCTGGACCAAAGGTCTGAAGTCCGAATTTGACAAGATTATCTGGACTGACAAGAAAACAGTCGGCAAACAGACGGTTGCCGTTGTTGGTATCACAGTAGTCATGGGCGTGATTATTTCCGTTCTGGACAGTGCGGTTCTGGAGTTCGTTAATTTGCTGATTAAATAAGGACAAGGGTGAGGAAATGGCAGAAGCAAACTGGTATGTAGCCCATACATATTCGGGCTATGAAAACAAAGTGAAAGCCAACATTGAGAAAACAATCGAAAACCGACATCTGGAAGATCAGATTCTGGAAGTTCGGGTACCGATGCAGGATGTGACAGAGTTGAAAAACGGTGCACAGAAGCTGGTATCCAGAAAAATGTTCCCGGGATACGTACTGATCAACATGGTGATGAACGATGATACATGGTATGTTGTTCGTAACACCCGTGGTGTGACCGGATTCGTCGGACCGGGATCTAAACCGGTGCCTTTGAGCGAAGAAGAGATCGGCATGCTGGGTATCCAGCCTGAAACCATCGAAATCGATTTTGCAGAAGGCGACAGCGTAGTTGTTACCGGAGGAGCCTGGAAAGATACTACTGGTATTATCCAGACGCTCAACAGTCAGAAGCAGACTGTGACAATCAATGTTGAGTTGTTTGGTCGCGAAACACCGGTTGAGATCAGTTTCGCAGAAATTAAGAAGTTGTAAACAGAATCATCGAAGTATGAAGTTTCGCACGGAAATGATTCGTGGGAGGGAAATCCCCGCAATTACCACATTATAGGAGGTCATTACAATGGCAAAGAAAGTAACAGGATATATCAAATTACAGATTCCTGCTGGTAAAGCAACACCAGCACCACCAGTTGGACCGGCTCTGGGTCAGCATGGTGTAAATATCGTACAGTTTACAAAGGAATTCAATGCTAGAACAGCTGACAAGGGAGATCTGATCATCCCTGTAGTTATCACTGTATACGCAGACAGAAGTTTCAGCTTTATAACCAAAACTCCACCAGCTGCAGTTTTGCTGAAGAAAGCTTGTAACATCAAATCAGGTTCAGGTGTTCCGAACAAAACAAAAGTAGCTACTATTTCCAAAGATAAAGTAAAAGAGATCGCTGAAATGAAAATGCCAGATCTGAATGCAGCAAGCATCGAAGCAGCTATAAGCATGATCGCTGGTACTGCAAGAAGTATGGGTATCGTAGTTGAGGACTAATCTTTACTAATGTAACTTTGAGACCATAAGGTCACAAACAAACGAATATCGTGGGAGGGCAATCCCCGCAATTACCACAGGAGGTTATAGGAAATGAAACACGGTAAAAAATATATGGAAACTGCCAAAGCAGTTGATCGTGCAAAACTGTATGATCCGGATGAAGCAATCGCTTTAGCTAAAAAATCTGCAGTTGCAAAATTTGATGAAACAATCGAAGCTCATATCAGAACAGGCTGTGACGGACGTCACGCTGACCAGCAGATTCGTGGCGCAGTAGTTCTGCCTCACGGAACCGGTAAAACTGTTCGTGTCCTGGTATTCGCAAAAGGTGTGAAAGCTGATGAAGCTCAGGCAGCTGGAGCAGAATTCGTCGGAGCAGAAGAGCTGATCCCGAAGATCCAGAACGAAGGATGGTTTGACTTTGATGTAGTTGTTGCTACACCGGATATGATGGGTGTTGTTGGTCGTCTGGGTCGTGTACTCGGACCGAAAGGCTTAATGCCAAACCCGAAAGCTGGTACAGTAACAATGGACGTTACAAAAGCTGTTCAGGATATCAAAGCTGGTAAGATTGAATATCGTCTTGATAAAACAAATATTATTCACGTGCCAATCGGAAAAGCTTCTTTTACAGAAGAACAGTTAGCGGACAACTTCCAGACGCTGATGGGTGCAATCAATAAAGCAAAACCTTCTACACTGAAAGGTCAGTTCCTGAGAAGCGTAACAATCGCTCCTACTATGGGAATTGGTGTTAAGATTAACCCATTAAAACTTGTGTAATTATATAAGTGCAAATGAAGAAGAGCGGAGCCTTTGTAGGCGACGCTCTTTTTTGTGGGGGATTGGAGGGAGGACGCCCGTGAGAGTTGGAGTGTGATCCAACTCTCGCGGGCTGACGGCTGGTGAATGCCCAATGCCAAATGGGAGCACGGGAAAAGATGTGGATCTGGTTTGGTTGCCCGAAGGCATTGAAAAGAGATGTGCAAAAAGTTATAAAAAGCAGAAGTATAAAAAGTGGAAAAATTTACGAGAAAAAGGCTTGACAAGGTGAAAGTGTGATGATATAATACACCAGTATCACGCCGAAGACAGCAGGTGCCGGAAGGCATAAGGCTAGAACGCCTGCCGAGGAAATATACATTCTTAATGAAGAATTGGACTCCTCTTTGCGGTGCGCGAAGAGGCTTTTTTCATATTTGGCGGTACACAAAATCTATAAGGAGGTGCACCAATCATGGCAAAAGTTGAACTGAAAAAACCGATCGTAGAAGAGATTTCTGCAAACATCGCTGATGCTCAGGGTATTGTACTTGTAAACTACAGTGGTCTGACAGTGGCACAGGATACTCAGCTGCGTAAGGAATTAAGAGAAGCTGGTGTTGTATACAAAGTATACAAAAACACAATGATGAACTTTGCATTCCAGGGAACAGCATGTGAAGAACTGTGCAAACATCTGGATGGAACAAACGCTCTGGCTATCTCTAAAGAAGATGCAACTGCTCCTGCAAGAATCCTTGCGAAATTCGCAAAGACAGCTCCGCAGCTGGAACTGGTAGCAGGTGTTGTTGAAGGTGGTTACTATGACCAGGCTGGAATTAAAGCACTGTCCGAAGTACCTTCCAGAGAGGAACTTCTTGGAAAACTGCTTGGAAGCATCCAGTCCCCAATCGCCAACTTTGCTCGCGTCATCAGCCAGATCGCAGAAGCAAAAGAAGCATAAGTTTCTTAGCGAAGGCAAGCTGAAAGCGCAGCCTGAGGTTAGAAACTTAGCTGTTCGACAGCGCAAAGCGATGTCGAACTTCCTAGCAGCGTAAGCTGCCCCAAAAAAATTAAAAAAGAAAACAAAACTTATAATTGGAGGTAAATAAAAATGGCAAAACTTACTACAGCTGAATTTATTGAAGCTATCAAAGAACTGTCCGTTCTGGAACTGAACGAACTGGTAAAAGCATGTGAAGAAGAATTTGGTGTATCCGCAGCAGCAGGTGTTGTTGTAGCAGCAGCAGGTGCAGCAGAAGTAGCAGAAGAGAAAGATGAGTTTGACGTAGAGCTGACAGAAGTTGGTCCTAACAAAGTTAAAGTTATCAAAGTTGTTCGTGAAGCAACAGGTCTGGGACTGAAAGAAGCTAAAGAAGTAGTAGACGGTGCTCCGAAAGTAATCAAAGAAGCAGCTGCAAAAGCAGAAGCTGAAGAAATCAAAACAAAACTGGAAGCTGAAGGCGCTAAAGTAACTCTGAAATAATCAGATTACAGCATTTAGTTGAAAGATGGAGAACCCGGAAGAGCTACAATGCTCTTCCGGGTTTTTGTAATGAAAAATAAAAAAGATTAGAAAATTGGGTTGACACTCTTGACAAACTGTGATATTGTAAAAAATGCACTATTATGGCAAGATATGCCTACTAGTCTAATCTTAAAAGCACGAAAAAGGCATGAGCAGTAATAAATCAAATACACAAGGGGTGAAACGGTCAATGGAAAAAAACAGAATACGTCCTATTACAAACGGTAAAAGTATGCGGATGAGCTACCAGAGACAAAAAGAAGTTTTGGAAATGCCCAACTTGATTGAGGTTCAGAAAGATTCCTATAACTGGTTCCTTGAGGAAGGTTTAAAGGAAGTATTTGCTGATATCTCTCCGATCACTGATTACAGTGGCAAGTTGAGCTTGGAATTTGTGGACTTTACTTTGTGCGAGGATGATGTGAAATATTCCATCGAGGAGTGCAAAGAAAGAGACGCAACTTATGCAGCACCTTTAAAAGTAAAGGTGAGATTGTACAATAAGGAAAACGACGAAATTAAAGAGCATGAGATTTTCATGGGAGATTTGCCGTTGATGACAGCAACCGGTACCTTCGTAATTAATGGTGCAGAACGAGTTATTGTCAGTCAGTTAGTACGTTCCCCTGGTATTTACTATGCGATTGCTCATGACAAACTTGGTAAAAGACTGTTTTCTTCTACCGTAATCCCGAACAGAGGAGCATGGCTGGAATATGAAACAGATTCCAATGATGTCTTCTGGGTACGTGTAGACAGAACAAGAAAGGTTCCGATTTCTGTTCTGATTCGTGCTTTGGGAAAAGGAACCAACGCAGAGATCACAGAACTGTTTGGTGAGGAGCCGAAGATTCTGGCAAGCTTTACCAAAGATACAGCAACCTGCTATGAAGAAGGTCTGTTAGAGCTGTATAAAAAAATTCGTCCGGGTGAACCGCTGGCAGTAGACAGCGCAAGAAGCCTGATCACAAGCATGTTCTTTGATCCGAAACGGTATGATCTGGCTAAAGTAGGTAGATATAAATTCAATAAAAAACTGCATCTGAAAAACCGTATCAGCGGTCATGTACTGGCTGAAGACGTAGTGGATACTACCACAGGTGAGATCCTGGCAGAAGCAGGTACAGAAGTAACAAAAGAACTGGCAACTTCTATCCAGAATGCGGCAGTTCCGTTTGTGTGGATTCAGACAGAAGAAAGAAATGTAAAAGTTCTGTCCAACCTGATGGTAGATCTGACCGCACATGTAGACTGTAATCCGGAAGAACTGGGTGTTACAGAGCTGGTATATTACCCTGCACTGGAACAACTGATGGAAGAATATGAAGATGCTGATGAACTGAAAGAAGCCATCAAACATCATATTCATGATCTGATTCCGAAACACATTACAGAAGAAGATATTTTTGCTTCTATTAACTATAACTTACATCTGGAATATGGTCTGGGAACCGACGATGATATCGACCACTTAGGAAACCGTCGTATCCGTGCGGTCGGAGAATTGCTGCAGAACCAGTACCGTATCGGTATGTCAAGACTGGAACGTGTTGTTCGTGAAAGAATGACAACACAGGATCCGGAGGGTATTTCTCCACAGTCTCTGATCAACATCAAACCGGTAACCGCTGCTGTAAAAGAATTCTTCGGTTCTTCTCAGCTGTCTCAGTTCATGGATCAGAACAACCCGCTGGGTGAGCTGACTCATAAGAGACGTCTGTCCGCACTGGGACCTGGTGGTCTGTCAAGAGACCGTGCCGGATTCGAGGTTCGAGATGTACACTATTCTCATTACGGAAGAATGTGTCCGGTAGAGACTCCTGAGGGACCTAACATCGGTCTGATCAACTCTCTGGCATCTTATGCAAGAATTAATGAATACGGATTTGTGGAAGCTCCATATCGTAAGATCGACAAAACAGATCCGAAGAATCCTCGCGTTACAGACGAAGTTGTTTATATGACAGCTGATGAGGAAGATAATTATCATGTAGCACAGGCGAACGAACCTCTGGATGAAGAAGGACATTTCCTTCATAAGAATGTATCCGGTCGTTACCGTGAGGAGACACAGGAATACGAAAGAAGAATGTTCGATTACATGGACGTATCTCCTAAGATGGTATTCTCTGTAGCTACAGCCCTGATTCCGTTCCTGCAGAACGATGATGCGAACCGTGCGCTGATGGGATCCAACATGCAGCGTCAGGCCGTACCGCTGATGATTACAGAAGCTCCTGTAGTCGGAACCGGTATCGAAGCCAAAGCTGCCGTAGACTCCGGTGTTTGTGTGGTTGCCAAGAAGGCAGGTACCATTACCAAGTCTACATCCAAAGAGATTACAATGAAAAACGATGACGGTACCACAGATGTATACCGTCTGACCAAGTTCCTGAGAAGTAACCAGTCCAACTGTTACAATCAGAAACCAATCGTATTCAAGAACGAACATGTAGAAGCAGGTCAGGTAATCGCTGACGGTCCTTCTACTTACAATGGTGAACTTGCTCTTGGTAAGAACCCGCTGATCGGTTTCATGACCTGGGAAGGTTATAACTACGAGGATGCGGTTCTGCTGAGTGAGAGACTGGTACAGGAAGATGTATATACTTCTATTCATATCGAAGAATATGAAGCAGAGTCCAGAGATACCAAGCTGGGACCGGAAGAGATCACAAAAGATGTTCCGGGTGTCGGTGATGATGCTCTGAAAGATCTGGATGAACGTGGTATTATCCGTATCGGTGCTGAGGTCCGTGCGGGAGATATTCTGGTTGGTAAGGTAACTCCGAAGGGAGAGACTGAACTGACAGCTGAGGAACGTCTGTTACGTGCTATTTTCGGTGAGAAAGCAAGAGAAGTACGTGATACTTCCCTGAAGGTACCACATGGTGAATACGGTATTGTTGTGGATGCGAAAGTATTTACAAGAGAAAATGGCGACGAACTGTCACCTGGTGTAAATCAGGCTGTTCGTATCTACATTGCACAGAAGAGAAAGATCTCTATCGGTGATAAGATGGCCGGTCGTCACGGTAACAAGGGTGTTGTTTCCCGTGTTCTGCCTGTAGAAGATATGCCATTCCTGCCGAACGGTCGTCCTCTGGATATCGTGCTGAATCCTCTGGGTGTACCTTCCCGTATGAATATCGGACAGGTCCTGGAGATTCATCTGAGTCTGGCCGCAAAGGCTCTTGGATTCAACATTGCCACTCCTGTATTCGATGGCGCAAGTGAGAACGACATCATGGATACTCTGGAACTGGCAAATGATTATGTAAATCTGTCCTGGGAAGAGTTCTCTGAGAAGCATAAAGAAGAGCTGCTTCCGGAAGTTCTGGATTATCTGTATGAGAACAGAGATCACAGAAATCTGTGGAAAGGTGTTCCAATCTCACGAGATGGTAAAGTAAGACTTCGTGACGGTCGTACCGGTGAATATTTCGACAGTCCGGTAACCATTGGTCACATGCATTATCTGAAGCTGCATCACCTGGTTGATGATAAGATCCATGCACGTTCTACCGGACCATACTCCCTGGTAACACAGCAGCCTCTGGGTGGTAAAGCTCAGTTCGGTGGCCAGCGTTTCGGAGAGATGGAGGTATGGGCACTGGAAGCATACGGTGCATCTTATACTCTGCAGGAGATCCTGACAGTCAAATCCGATGATGTGATCGGTCGTGTGAAGACATACGAAGCGATCATCAAAGGTGACAATATCCCTGAACCGGGTATTCCGGAGTCTTTCAAGGTATTGCTCAAAGAGCTGCAGTCTCTGGGACTGGATGTAAGAGTCCTGAAAGATGATAATACAGAAGTGGAAATCATGGAAAATATCGACTATGGCGATACTGATCTGCGCTCCATCATCGAGGGTGACAAGCGATACAACCGCGATGAAGAAGAGTCCTACGGAAACTATGGTTTCAGCAAACAGGAATTCGAAGGCGAAGAACTGGTGGATGTAGAAGAAGACGCAGCTGATGAATCAGCTGACGAAGAATTAGATTTCTAAGAGAAAACATTCTCTGATGCGATAGAAAAAGTCCTGTGGCCGCGTAACAGCGGCCGTGGGAATGAATCCTAGAAAGGAGCAACCAAATGGCTGAAACAACCAATAAAGAAGTATATCAACCAATGACGTTCGATGCGATTAAAATTGGTCTGGCATCTCCGGAAAAGATCCGTGAATGGTCTCATGGTGAAGTAAAAAAACCAGAAACCATCAACTACCGTACATTAAAACCGGAAAAAGATGGTCTGTTTTGCGAGAGAATCTTCGGACCAAGCAAAGACTGGGAGTGTCATTGTGGTAAATATAAAAAGATCCGTTATAAAGGGGTTGTCTGCGACCGCTGTGGTGTAGAAGTTACAAAATCAAGCGTTCGTAGAGAGCGTATGGGACATATTGAACTGGCAGCGCCGGTATCTCATATCTGGTACTTCAAGGGAATTCCGTCCCGTATGGGTCTGATCCTGGATCTGTCTCCGAGAACACTGGAGAGAGTTCTGTATTTTGCGAATTATATTGTCCTCGATCCGGGTGATACCAATCTGCAGCTGAAACAGGTGCTGACAGAGAGAGAATACCAGGAAGCGAGAGAACAGTTTGGAGACACCTTCCGTGTAGGTATGGGCGCAGAATCTATCAAAGAACTGCTGCAATCCATAGACCTGGAAGCAGAATCCTTAGAACTGAAAGCTGGACTGAAAGATGCAACCGGACAGAAACGTGCCCGTATCATCAAACGTCTGGAAGTTGTAGAAGCATTCCGCGAATCCGGTAACAGACCGGAGTGGATGATCATGGATGTTGTACCGGTTATTCCGCCGGATCTGCGTCCTATGGTACAGCTGGACGGTGGACGTTTTGCTACATCTGACCTGAATGATCTGTACCGTCGTATCATCAACCGTAACAACCGTCTGAAAAGACTGCTGGAGCTGGGAGCCCCGGATATTATCGTAAGAAATGAAAAACGTATGCTGCAGGAAGCTGTAGATGCGCTGATCGATAACGGTCGCCGTGGCCGTCCGGTAACCGGACCTGGTAACAGAGCTCTGAAATCTCTGTCCGATATGCTGAAAGGTAAATCCGGACGTTTCCGTCAGAACCTGCTGGGTAAACGAGTTGACTACTCCGGACGTTCCGTAATCGTCGTTGGACCGGAACTGAAGATTTATCAGTGTGGTCTGCCGAAAGAGATGGCAATCGAGCTGTTTAAACCGTTCGTTATGAAAGAACTGGTTGCAAACGGAACCGCTCATAACATTAAAAACGCAAAGAAAATGGTCGAGAAAGTACAGCCGGAAGTATGGGATGTACTGGAAGACGTTATCAAAGAGCATCCGGTTATGCTGAACCGTGCTCCTACACTGCATCGTCTGGGTATTCAGGCATTTGAACCGATCCTGGTAGAAGGTAAAGCGATCAAGCTGCATCCTCTGGTTTGTACCGCGTTCAATGCCGATTTCGATGGTGACCAGATGGCTGTCCATCTTCCGCTGTCCGTAGAAGCACAGGCAGAATGCCGTTTCCTGCTGTTGTCTCCGAACAACCTGCTGAAACCGTCCGATGGTGGTCCGGTAGCCGTTCCTTCACAGGATATGGTCCTGGGTATTTATTACCTGACACAGGAAAGACCGGGAAGCAAGGGAGAAGGCGGATACTACAAGAGCCTGAACGAAGCTATCCTGGCTTACGAAAACGGATACCTGACACTGCAGACAAGAATTCACGTTCGCCGTGAAAAAACTCTGCCGACAGGAGAAGTCCTGGAAGGAACAGTAGAATCCACTCTGGGTAGATTCCTGTTCAACGAGATCCTGCCACAGGATCTGGGATTTGTAGACAGAAGTGTTCCGGGTAACGAACTGCTTCCGGAAGTTGATTTCCATGTAGGAAAGAAACAGCTGAAACAGATCCTTGAAAAAGTTATCAATACCCACGGACAGACAAAGACTGCGGAAGTACTGGATGATATCAAAGCCACCGGTTACAAATATTCTACGAGAGCTGCTATGACTGTATCCATTTCCGATATGACTGTGCCGCCTCAGAAACCACAGATGATCGAACAGGCGCAGGAAACTGTAGATAAAATCACCAGAAACTTCAAACGTGGTCTGATCACAGAAGAAGAGCGCTACAAAGAAGTCGTTGAAACCTGGAAACAGACCGATGATGAGCTGACAAAAGCCCTGCTGAATGGTCTGGATAAATATAACAACATCTTCATGATGGCCGATTCCGGAGCCCGTGGATCTGATAAACAGATCAAACAGCTGGCCGGTATGCGAGGATTGATGGCCGATACAACCGGTCACACCATCGAGCTGCCTATCAAGTCAAACTTCCGTGAAGGTCTTGATGTACTGGAATATTTCATGTCCGCCCATGGAGCTCGAAAAGGTATGTCCGATACCGCCCTTCGTACCGCCGATTCCGGTTACCTGACCAGACGTCTGGTAGATGTATCTCAGGAGCTGGTTGTTCGTGAGATGGATTGTGCGGAAGGCAGAGATGAGATTCCGGGTATGTATGTGAAAGAATTCACAGACGGAAAAGAAGAAATCGAAAGTCTGCAGGAACGTATCACAGGACGTTTCTCCTGCGAGACAATCAAAGATAAAGATGGTAATGTGCTTGTAAAAGCAAACCACATGATCACACCGAAACGTGCAGCTAAGATCATGAGCGAAGGTGTCAATGCAGAAGGCAAACCTTACGACAAGATCAAGATCCGTACGATTCTGAGCTGTAAATGTAAGGTTGGTATCTGTGCAAAATGTTATGGTGCCAACATGGCAACAGGAGAAGCTGTTCAGGTTGGTGAGTCTGTAGGTATCATCGCCGCACAGTCCATCGGTGAGCCTGGTACACAGCTGACCATGCGTACTTTCCATAGTGGTGGTGTTGCCGGTGGCGATATCACACAGGGTCTTCCTCGTGTCGAGGAGCTGTTCGAGGCAAGAAAGCCGAAAGGACTTGCCATTATCACAGAGATTCCTGGTGAAGTTGCAATCAAAGATACCAAGAAGAAACGAGAAATCGTAATTACCGATAAAGAAAGCGGAGAAACCAAGACATACCTGATCCCTTACGGATCCAGAATCAAGGTTACAGACGGACAGATGCTGGAAGCCGGTGATGAACTGACAGAAGGTTCTGTTAACCCACACGACATTCTGAAAATCAAAGGTGTACGTGCCGTACAGGATTATATGATCCGTGAAGTACAGAGAGTATACCGTCTGCAGGGTGTAGAAATCAACGATAAACATATCGAAGTTATCGTTCGTCAGATGCTGAAAAAGATCCGTATCGAAGACAACGGAGATACAGAACTTCTTCCGGGTACGATGGTTGATTTCCTTGAATATGAAGATATCAATGAAAAGATGGAAGCAGAAGGAAAAGCTCCGGCGGAAGGAAAACAGGTTCTGCTGGGTATTACCAAAGCTTCTCTGGCAACCGATTCCTTTATGTCAGCAGCATCCTTCCAGGAGACAACAAAAGTCCTGACAGAAGCTGCTATCAAAGGAAAAGTTGACCACCTGGTAGGTCTGAAAGAAAACGTTATCATCGGTAAACTGATTCCGGCCGGTACTGGTCTGAAGCGTTACAGCAACATCAAACTTTCCACAGATGATATGCTGAAGGAAGAAGAGGACGATATCCTGTTGGACGATGAAGATCTGGAACTTGTACCGGAAGATATCACAGTAGAGGAAGAAGCTTCCGAAACTGCTGAGACAGATGAAGAAACAGATGAAATCGCTGAAGAACTGGTAACTCTTGAGGATAGCGAAGAGTAAAGTCACTGATATCAGGTAATAATGAGTAAATAAGTAAAAAGTCAGGGGAAACTGATAAAAATCAGTAATACTCCCTTGACTTTTTATTTTTTCGATGCTATGATACTACAGGTGCGCATGGAAATGCAGTTATTTTAATGTGCGCAAAATTACCTTATAAAAGGTAAGACGGCTGCATAGTCGTATGATTTAGAAATAGCAACCGCAGAACCAGAAAAGGAATAATTACAGGAGGTGAAATGGAATGCCAACATTTAACCAGTTAGTAAGAAAAGGACGTCAGACTTCTGTTAAGAAATCTACCGCTCCTGCTCTGCAGAAAAGCTTTAACTCTTTAAGAAAAAAATCCAGCGATCTGTCTTCTCCACAGAAGAGAGGTGTGTGTACAGCTGTTAAAACTGCTACACCTAAAAAACCTAACTCAGCTCTTCGTAAGATTGCCAGAGTACGTCTGTCAAACGGAATCGAAGTAACAAGCTACATTCCAGGAGAAGGTCATAACCTTCAGGAACATAGCGTTGTTCTGATCCGTGGAGGCCGTGTTAAAGACTTACCTGGTACAAGATACCATATCATCAGAGGTACTCTTGATACCGCAGGTGTCGCTAACAGAAAACAGGCTCGTTCCAAATACGGAGCTAAAAGACCTAAAAAATAAGATGAAAAGCTACGCTACGGCTGCTTAGCGGCATAGCGAAACAAAATTGACAATATCACAATACTATGTACGGTCATTCCATTTATACCCTGATGGTTGCGGGTGAAATAGAGGAATTTACCAGTGCGAACACATAGTCGACAGTACCTGTTTAACTGCTCAGGCTGTCATGTGAGTACCTAAGAGATAATCTATTGATTAAGGAGGGAAGTAACGTGCCACGTAAAGGACATACTCAGAAAAGAGACGTGTTAGCAGATCCGATGTACAACAACAAAGTGGTTACCAAACTTATCAATAACATCATGTTAGACGGTAAGAAAGGTGTAGCACAGAAGATTGTATACGGCGCTTTCGCTAAAATTGAAGAAAAAGCTGGAAAACCAGCTATCGAAGTTTTTGAAGAAGCTATGAACAACATCATGCCTGTACTGGAAGTAAAGGCTAGACGTATCGGTGGAGCTACCTATCAGGTACCTATCGAGGTTCGTCCGGAAAGACGTCAGGCTTTGGCTCTTCGTTGGTTAACTCTGTATTCTCGTAAAAGAGGAGAGAAGACCATGGAAGACAGACTGGCAAATGAGCTTCTGGATGCTATGAACAACACCGGTGCATCTGTTAAGAAGAAAGAAGACATGCATAAAATGGCAGAAGCTAATAAGGCATTTGCTCATTACAGATTCTAAAGGAGGAAATCCAATTGGCTGGAAGAGAATATCCATTAGAGAGAACCAGAAATATTGGTATTATGGCGCATATCGATGCTGGTAAGACCACTCTGACAGAGCGTATCTTATATTACACCGGTGTAAACTATAAAATCGGAGATACACATGAAGGTACTGCTACCATGGACTGGATGGAACAGGAGCAGGAAAGAGGTATCACCATTACTTCCGCAGCTACCACATGTCACTGGACTCTGGAAGAACAGACAAAACCGAAAAAAGGTGCTCTGGAACATCGTATCAACATCATTGATACCCCAGGTCACGTAGACTTTACTGTAGAGGTAGAGCGTTCCCTGCGTGTACTGGACGGTGCTGTTGGTGTGTTCTGTGCAAAAGGTGGTGTAGAACCACAGTCTGAAAACGTATGGCGTCAGGCTGACACATACAATGTACCTCGTATGGCATTCATCAACAAGATGGATATCCTGGGTGCAGACTTCTACAACGCTGTAGATCAGATTAAAACAAGATTAGGAAAAAATGCAATTTGTCTTCAGCTGCCAATCGGTAAAGAAGATGAATTCCAGGGAATCATTGACCTGTTCGAGATGAAAGCTTACATCTACAACGATGATAAGGGTGATGATATCTCTGTAGTAGATATTCCGGAAGATATGCAGGACGAAGCAGAACTGTATCATACAGAACTGGTAGAGAAAATCTGCGAGTTGGATGATGATCTGATGATGGAATATCTGGAAGGTGAAGAACCTTCTGTAGAAGCAATGAAAGCAGCACTGAGAAAAGGTACCTGCGAGTGCACAGCTGTTCCGGTTTGCTGCGGATCTGCTTACAAAAACAAAGGAGTTCAGAAACTTCTGGATGCTATCCTGGAGTTCATGCCGGCTCCTACAGACATTCCGCCTATCAACGGAACAGATCTGGATGGAAACGAAGTAGTTCGTCATTCTTCTGATGATGAACCGTTCTCCGCACTGGTATTTAAAATCATGACTGACCCGTTCGTTGGTAAACTGGCATACTTCCGTGTATATTCAGGAACCATGAACTCCGGTTCTTATGTATTAAATGCTACAAAAGATAAAAAAGAACGTGTAGGACGTATCCTGCAGATGCACGCTAACAAACGTCAGGAGCTGGATAAAGTTTACTCCGGAGATATCGCAGCAGCGATCGGATTCAAGTTCAGTACTACCGGTGATACCATCTGTGATGATCAGCATCCGGTAATCCTGGAGTCCATGGAATTCCCGGAACCGGTTATCGAGCTGGCTATCGAGCCTAAGACAAAAGCCGGACAGGGTAAACTGGGTGAAGCTCTGGCAAAACTGGCAGAGGAAGATCCTACTTTCCGTGCTCATACCGATCAGGAAACTGGTCAGACAATCATCGCAGGTATGGGTGAGCTGCATCTGGATATCATCGTTGACCGTCTGCTGAGAGAATTCAAGGTAGAGGCTAACGTTGGTGCTCCTCAGGTTGCATACAAAGAGACCATCACAAAACCGGTTGACGTTGAGCATAAATATGCAAAACAGTCCGGTGGACGTGGACAGTATGGTCACTGTAAAGTTAAATTTGAGCCAATGGATGCTAACGCAGAAGAAACTTACAAATTCGAATCTACTGTAGTTGGTGGTGCTATTCCGAAGGAATACATTCCGGCAGTAGGCGAAGGTATCGAAGAAGCTATGAAGTCCGGTATTCTGGGCGGATTCCCTGTAGTAGGTGTTCATGCGAACGTATACGATGGTTCTTACCATGAAGTCGATTCCTCTGAAATGGCATTCCACATTGCCGGATCTATGGCGTTCAAGGAAGCTATGCAGAAAGCATCTCCTGTACTGCTGGAGCCTATCATGAGAGTCGAAGTTACTACTCCGGAAGATTACATGGGTGATGTTATCGGTGATATCAACTCCCGTCGTGGTCGTATCGAAGGTATGGAAGATATCGGTGGAGGAAAGATGATCCGTGGATATGTTCCGCTGGCTGAAATGTTCGGTTACGCAACAGACCTTCGTTCCAGAACTCAGGGACGTGGTAACTACTCCATGTTCTTTGACAGATATGAACCAGTTCCGAAGTCTGTTCAGGAAAAAGTTCTGTCTTCAAAGTCTAAATAATAACGCCTTACTATCAGGCGCCCGTAATTGCTGAAATTATGGAAATATGACTTGCAAATATCCTTGATTTGCAATATAATCAAGGATAGCAGGTCTAATAATATAGTAAATTAAAATTTTGCCGTAAGGCGCAAGTTTTAAGGAGGAAAATTAATAATGGCTAAAGCTAAATTTGAAAGAAGCAAACCACATTGTAACATTGGTACCATTGGACACGTTGACCATGGTAAAACTACTCTGACTGCAGCTATTACAAAAACTCTGCATGAAAGACTGGGTACAGGTGAAGCTGTAGCATTCGAAAATATCGATAAAGCTCCAGAAGAAAGAGAACGTGGAATCACAATCTCTACTGCTCACGTTGAGTATGAAACAAACAAACGTCACTACGCACACGTTGACTGCCCAGGCCATGCTGACTACGTTAAAAACATGATCACTGGTGCTGCTCAGATGGATGGTGCTATCCTGGTTGTAGCTGCTACCGATGGTGTTATGGCTCAGACAAAAGAGCACATCCTGCTGTCTCGTCAGGTAGGTGTTCCTTACATCGTTGTATTCATGAACAAATGTGATATGGTAGACGATGAAGAACTTCTGGAACTGGTAGACATGGAAATCCGTGAGCTGCTGAACGAGTACGAATTCCCGGGAGATGACACTCCGATTATCCAGGGATCTGCTCTGAAAGCTCTGGAAGATCCGAACAGCGAATGGGGAGACAAAATCCTGGAACTGATGGATGCTGTAGATAGCTACATTCCGGATCCAGAACGTGACACTGACAAACCGTTCCTGATGCCTGTAGAGGACGTATTCACAATCACTGGTCGTGGTACTGTTGCTACTGGTAGAGTAGAGCGTGGTGTTCTGCATCTGAACGACGAAGTTGAAATCCTGGGTGTTAAAGAAGACGTTAAGAAAACAGTTGTAACTGGTATCGAAATGTTCCGTAAACTGTTGGATGAAGCACAGGCTGGTGATAACATCGGTGCTCTGCTGCGTGGTGTTCAGAGAACAGAAATCGTTCGTGGACAGGTTCTGGCTAAACCAGGTTCTGTAACATGCCACAAAAAATTCACAGCTCAGGTTTACGTTCTGACAAAAGATGAAGGTGGACGTCATACTCCGTTCTTCAACAACTATCGTCCGCAGTTCTACTTCAGAACAACTGACGTAACAGGTGTTATCAGCCTGCCAGAAGGTACAGAAATGTGCATGCCTGGTGATAACGTAGAAATGACAATCGAACTGATCCATCCGATCGCTATGGAACAGGGTCTGACTTTCGCTATCCGTGAAGGTGGACGTACTGT
>NZ_JALFPR010000004.1:0-10131 GCF_022785585.1 Oliverpabstia sp.
GTAACTGTTCAGTACCTTCACAGTTACGAGCCAAAATGCATTTAAACGATAAAAACACGCTTTGCGAGTTTTTATCGTTATCGCGGCACTCCTCAAGGTTCCGTGCAAGCACGGACTTTGACTCGTTGCTCGCGTAAATCACCTTCGATGATGGCATTTTGGCTTGTATGTCTCGGGATTTTGGCATATTCATGCCAAAACGCCTCGCGGTACAGTGGCTACTGAATAGTTACTAACTCACGATATTTCCCACCAGTACATAAGATACAATGTACATGATCACCGTCGCCATGGCAATTCCGCAGAAAATGGCCAGCGAGGATTTTTTAATATCGATGCCAAGCAGGGACGCAATCAGAGCACCCGTCCATGCACCGGTTCCCGGAAGGGGGATTCCCACAAATAACACCAGCCCCCAGAATTCATATTGCTGGATCTTTTCACTTCTTCCCATCGCCCGGTTTTCCAGTTTTTCAATCAGTCCCCGGAAGCATTTTATTTTTTTCATCCACTGGAAGATCTTCTTGATAAACAGCAGGATAAACGGAATGGGTAAAATATTTCCGATAATACAGATCGGGATTGCATGAACAGCGGATACTTTCAGAAGCGAACTGGCAAGCAGTCCTCCTCGAAGTTCCAGAAGCGGCATCATCGAAATCAGAAAAACGACTGCTTTCTCCGATATATAAGGTCCTAAAGTTGCGGCAAACCATGTGACAAGTGATTCCATATATTTCTCCTATTTTTTATATTTTTTTAAGAATTCAATCAATTTTTCCATATCTTCCTGTGTTCCAATGGTAATACGCAGATAATTGGCAATTCTCGGTTTGTTAAAGTAACGAACGATGATATTGGCTTCCCGAAGCGCTGCAAACAGATCTGCTGCAGGAATCTCCGGGTGAGAGGCAAAGATAAAGTTCGCCTTGGAATCTCCGAAGACAAACCCGAGTTTTGTCAGTTCCTTCTTGGTCCACTCTCTGGTCTCCACCACTTTATGCACTGTTTCCTCAAAATATGCCCTGTCAGCGATCGCAGCTGCCCCGAGCGCCAGAGTGGTCTGATCCATGGTATAGGAATTGAAAGAATATTTCACATCGTTCAGATATTTGATCAGTACCGGATTACCCATGGCATAGCCGATACGCATACCTGCCATTCCTCTGGATTTGGAAAAGGTCTGAACCACCAGAAGGTTATCGTACTTTTCGATCAATGGCAGCGCAGATGCCGCACCAAAGTCCACATAAGCTTCATCCACAACTACGATCACATCCGGATTGGCTTTGATGATTGCTTCCACGTCCTGCATGCCAAGCTCCACACCGGTCGGTGCGTTTGGGTTAGGGAAAATAATTCCTCCGTTTTCCCGGAAATAGTCTTCTTTCCGGATCGTAAAATCATCGGTCAGCGGAACCGTCTCATACGGGATCCGCAGCATATCTGCCCACACATCGTAAAAAGAATAGGTGATATCCGGGAACAAAATCGGCTTTTTGGAATTAAAAAATGTCATAAAAATCATCGCCAGAACATCGTCAGAACCTACGCCCACAAACACCTGGTCTTCCTGTAGCTGATAAAAATCAGCGATGCCTTTCACCAGTACGGAAGCTGCCGGATCCGGATACAGACGCATACAGTCCACATCGATCGCTTTCAGTGCCTCTGCCACTTTCGGTGACGGCGGATATGGGTTCTCATTGGTGTTCAGTTTGATCAGATTTTGTACTTTTGGCTGTTCGCCCGGTACGTAGGGAACTACTTTCCGGACATTCTCTTCCCATGTTTTCATCGGTATCTCCTCATTCTTTCCTGCATCTGTGTCAGACTGCCTGCTTCGCGTCTTCTGCACATTTTTACGCACTACTGTGTATTATAAATATATTCGACACTTAAGTCAACGGAAGATATACACTAAAAAAGGTCCACCGGACCTTTTTGTCGTATGCTTGGCAACAGAAAATGACCGGCAGATCTTCGCATACCGGTCATTATATGATACCAGAGTCCCAGATTCAGAAATCTGACAAAAACATGAGTAAGTAGCCATTTTTCAAAGAAAAATGAGCGGATTGCGAATGTTTTTGAGGATTGTGAGAGTCCGAAGTACGGAACAATCCTGTATCAAAGGAGCAAAATACCTTTTGACACAAACATCATAATACATCAAAATTGCATATTGTACAATCCAGCATAGATACCACCCTGAGCCAGCAGACTTTTATGGGTTCCCTCTTCTGCAATACCGTCTTCTGTCAATACCAGGATTCTCTGTGCGTTTCGAATCGTCGATAACCGATGGGCGATCACAAACGTGGTTCTGTCTTTGGCAAGCATTTCCAGAGAATGCTGCACGATCTTTTCACTCTCGTTATCCAGTGCCGAAGTCGCTTCGTCAAAAATCAGAACAGGTGGATTCTTTAAGAATACCCGGGCGATGGAAAGTCGTTGCTTCTGACCGCCGGAAAGCTTTACACCCCTCTGTCCGATATCCGTATGATACCCCTCCGGCAGGCTCATGATGAATTCATGGGCATTTGCCGCCATGGCTGCATTCACCACTTCTTCATCGGTAGCTTCCGGTTTTCCGTAACGGATATTTTCCAGGATCGTTCCGGCAAACAGATAGACATCCTGCTGCACGATACCGATCTGTCTCCGCAGATCTTTTAGTTTCACATCTCTAATATCGATGCCATCCAGCAAAACAGCTCCTCCGGTTACATCATAGAATCGGGGAATCAGGGAACACAGAGTTGTTTTTCCTGCACCGCTGCTTCCGACTAACGCTACATATTCTCCCGGCTTCACATCCAGATTTACATGAGACAGTACATTTTCTTTATTTTCACTGTAATGGAACGATACATCCTCAAACTGAATCTCTCCCTTCACCCGATCCAGAGACTGTGCATCCTCTTTGTCTTTGATATCCGGTGCAATACTCATAATCTCCAGGAAACGTTCGTAACCGCTATAACCGTTCTGGAACTGTTCCGTGAAGTTTACCAGCTTTTTCACCGGTTCGGTGAAGTTATTAATATATAGAAGAAAGGTCACCAGATCCGCTGCGGAAAGTTCCCCTTTCATCATCAGCCATGCACCCATCAGCAGGGATCCAACCGTGATCAGTGTGGAAAATACTCCCATCCCGGAATTGTAAGACCCCATAAACCGGTATGTCCTTTTCTTCGATGCCACAAACCGGCTGTTGCCTTCCTCGAACTTATCCATCTCGGTCTCTTCATTGCTGAAAGATTTAACTACACGGATACCGGAAAGACTGTCCTCAATCTGGCTGTTAATATCTGCGATTCTGGCACGGTTTTCCCGGAATGCCCCACGCATCCGGTTATTCATCCCTACCGCATACAGCAGCATGATCACTACAAAACCGATTGCAACTAACGCCAGTTTTGCATTGATCATCAACAGGATAATAAATGCTCCCACCAGCTTGATCGTGGAGATGACCACATCTTCCGGTCCATGATGTAACAGTTCTGTGATATCAAACAGGTCACTGGTGATTCTTGAGAGCAGATGTCCCACTTTCTGATTATCGAAAAATGCAAAGGACAGCTTCTGGTAATGTCCGAAGATTTCATTTCGCATATCGTGTTCGATCTTCGCACCCATCACATGACCATAATACCCGATAAAATAGTTACAGTATCCTTCTACGATCACCAGCAGCACCATAAAAATCCCCAGCCGGATGATGGTCGAGGATGCTTCCTCAATAGGAAGCAGCACAACAGTTCCCGTAATATACCGCACCATCAACGGAATCACAAGGGTAATGGCTGCTCCGATCATTGCAAACACCATATCCGCCAGGAACAGCCCCTTATACGGTTTGTAATACGCCGACAATTTTTTCTTTTTGTTCTCCATATTTTTTCCTCCCAAAGTTTCTGCCATACTTTTTCATTCCATGCCATTTAGTATAGTAGTACCTTCCGGAAAGTGCAATGTAGAATCTTGTATACTTTTTCTTTTATTACGAAATTTTCAAAAAACTACATCAGATACATAAAATAAGCCAGATAAGCTATCAACATCACAATACCCGCCGGCCTGGTCAGTGCCCGTTTTCTCCAGATACAGACCCATAACAGAAGCCCGGCTCCCAGCGCTATCACCGTATCGATGCCAAATCCCGGGAGAAACTCCACCGGAACAATCAGTGCTGCCGTACCTACCACGAACAAAATATTGAAAATATTGCTTCCCACGATATTTCCGATCGCAATATCTGCTTTTCCCTTCCGTGCTGCAGACACCGAGGTGAACAGCTCCGGAAGGGATGTTCCAAGTGCCACCACCGTAAGACCGATCACACGCTCACTGATTCCCAGCACCCTTGCAATTGCCTTTGCCGCATCCACGGTAACATCACTTCCCCAGACCACCAGCAGTAGTCCCAGTACCGTTGCAAAGAGCAATTTCCACATCGGTTTTGCTTCCTCCTCGACCACTTCTTCTTTGTTCTTTTTTGCACAATAAAACAGATATCCCAGATAAAGTAAGAATGCCACCCAGAGGATAACACCTTCGCTGAGTGTAATCTGATTTCCGCTTTTTCCCAGTACCAGTAACAGAACTGTAATTATCATCATATAAGGAATCTCGATCCATATCGTAGATTTCTGTACCGCCACCGTTGTGATCACCGCAGTAATACCAAGAATGATCAGAATATTCAAAATATTGCTCCCCACAATGTTTCCGATCGTAATTCCCGCGTTCCCTTTTAACGCCGAGTTGATACTCACTGCCGCCTCCGGCATACTTGTTCCCATGGCCACAATGGTCAGTCCGACTACCAGCTGGGGAATTCCGAATCGCTCTGCAATTCCCGACGCTCCATCCACAAACCAGTCAGCACCTTTTACCAGCATCAAAAAGCCCAACACCAGTAACAACACCTGTAAAATCATTTCCATTCTCTTTTCCTCCTGCTTTCCGTGTGCCCTGGAAATGTCCGGTTCTTTGTCGGCGCTTCTTTTATATAGAAAAAGAACGAGACTTCCACCGCACACAAATAATGCGATAAAAGTCTCGTTCTTCTTTCAGTGGATTCCCCGGTCTTTCGACGTGATGACGAGGCATCCAACACCTGACTGGTGTGAACTACTCCCTGTTATCTTCTATTAGAATATCAAAGGACAGCTTCACATGTCAATCAGAAAATTTCAATATTTTATATTATTTGATTGCTTCGAAACCATGCTCCAGATCAGCGATGATATCGTCGATGTTTTCTGTACCGATGGACAGACGTACAGTGCTTGGTGTGATACCGCCTTCTCGCAGTTCCTCTTCATTCATCTGAGAATGAGTGGTGGATGCCGGATGGATAACCAGAGATTTTACGTCTGCTACGTTAGCCAGCAGTGAGAACAGTTCCAGAGATTCTGTGAATTTCTGTGCTTTCTCCTGTCCGCCCTTTACTTCGAAAGTAAAGATGGAAGCTGCACCGTTCGGGAAATATTTGTTATACAGATCCAGCTGATGGCCTTCTGCCAGAGATGGATGGTTTACTTTTTCTACCTGTGGATGGTTCTTCAGGAATTCTACAACCTTCAGAGCATTTTCCACATGACGTTCTACACGAAGAGACAGTGTCTCCAGTCCCTGCAGAAGCAGGAAAGAGTTAAATGGAGAAATGGTAGCTCCCTGATCTCTCATCAGAGTAGTACGGATCTTCATTACATAAGCGATGTTTCCGCAGGCTTCGCTGAATACAACACCATGGTAAGATGGGTTTGGTTTTGTGATTCCCGGGAACTTGTCGTTCTGAGTCCAGTCGAATTTGCCGCCATCAACGATCACACCACCCATTACGCTTCCGTGTCCACCCATGAACTTGGTTGCGGAATGTACGACGATGTCTGCGCCATGCTCCAGTGGACGAAGCAGGAACGGTGTAGCAAATGTGCTATCTACGATCAGCGGAATACCGTTTTCATGAGCTACTGCAGATACCGCTTCCAGATCCAGTACATCGGAGTTTGGATTGCCCAGTGTCTCACCATACAGAAGTTTGGTGTTTGGCTGAATGGCTTTACGGAAGTTCTCCGGATCAGAAGGATCTACAAATGTTACGGAGATTCCCTGCTCTTTTAAAGTATTTGCAAACAGGTTGTATGTTCCACCATAAACGTGTGCAGAAGATACGATATGATCACCTGCTGTCGCAATGTTTTGTACTGCATATGTGATAGCTGCGGAACCGGTTGCTGTAGCCAGAGCTGCTGCGCCGCCTTCCAGTGCTGCTACTCTCTCTTCGAAAACAGAGCTTGTCGGGTTCATCAGACGGGAATAGATGTTACCGCCTTCTGTCAGTCCGAAACGTCCTGCTGCCTGCGCGGAATCTTTGAATACATAAGATGTTGTTGCATAGATCGGCACTGCTCTCGCATCGGTAGCCGGGTCCGGATGTTCCTGTCCTGCATGTACCTGTAAAGTTTCAAATTTATAATTCTTGCTCATAGTCTTTTCTCCTCTTATTCTTTCTGTAATATCGAATCCCTCTTGGGTCATTAGTTTCACTTTTTACTTTTTCTTCCGCTCTTCGGACTGCTGTTCGCCGGATCCGCTGCGGAATCTCTGACGGTCACACTTTTGTGCTTCACATTCGTCCAAATCTGTAATTGTGGCGGACTAATAAGGGTAATCTCTCTTTCATTTCCCTATTCCCTACCTCTCTAGTATGTTTATGAGCATATATTACCACCATATCCCCACCACGTCAATAGGTTTTTACATTTTTTTCCTCATTTTCTTTTTCTCCCTATTCCTTGACAAGTACTTCGTCCTTTCGATATAATGAAACAGAGAACTCAAACGAACACATGGCTTTCGCATGAAAACGCCCCGCGGGATACTCCTGCGTGAGTACAGACTCGTATTCTTTCCATGGATACGGGCTTTTTTTATGCGTTCAGTCTTACGAAAACAGAGGTGACAATTATGATGTATGATGTAATTATTGTCGGAGCCGGTCCTGGAGGAATCTTTTCTGCCTATGAACTGGTTCAGAAAAAACCGGGGTTGAAAATTGCTGTATTTGAGGCGGGTAATCCGTTAAGCAAACGCCACTGCCCCATCGACGGCGAAAAAGTAAAAACCTGTATCGGCTGCAAAACCTGCGCGATCATGAGCGGTTTCGGCGGTGCCGGTGCATTTTCCGATGGAAAATACAATATCACCAACGACTTCGGCGGAACTCTTTACGAGCATATCGGAAAAAAGACTGCCCTGGATCTGATGAAATACGTGGATGAGATCAATGTCTCCCACGGTGGCGAGAATACCCGTATGTTCTCCACAGCCGGAACCAAATTCAAAAAGCTGTGCATCCAGAACAAGCTGAAGCTGCTGGATGCTTCCGTCCGTCATCTGGGAACGGATATCAACTATGTCGTTCTGGAAAATCTGTACAACGAACTGAAAGAGCAGGTGGATTTCTTCTTCCTGACTCCGGTAACTTCTGTCGAATATAACGATTCCATGTACACCCTGCACTACGGCAAGAATGAGACTGCCACCTGCAAACAGTGTATCATCTCCGTCGGACGAAGCGGCAGCAAATGGATGGAAACTGTCTGTAAAGATCTGCAGATCCCTACGAAGTCCAACCGTGTCGACCTGGGCGTTCGTGTGGAACTTCCGGCTGTTGTCTTCTCCCATCTGACCGATGAGCTGTATGAGAGCAAGATCGTATACCGTACCGAGAAGTTCGAGGATAATGTCCGTACCTTCTGTATGAACCCGAACGGCATCGTGGTAAATGAAAATACAAACGGTATCATAACCGCAAACGGCCACAGCTACGAAGATCCGGCAAAATACACGGAAAATACCAACTTTGCCCTGCTGGTATCCAAACACTTCTCCGAGCCATTCAAGGACAGTAACGGATACGGCGAGAGTATCGCCCGTCTATCCAACATGCTTGGCGGCGGTGTGATCGTACAGCGTTTCGGTGATCTGGTTCGCGGCCGGCGCAGTACGGTCAGCCGTATCGAAGAAGGTCTGGTTCGCCCGACTCTGTCCGCCACTCCCGGAGATCTGAGTCTGGTTCTGCCAAAACGTATCCTGGATGGTATCATCGAGATGATCTATGCCCTGGATAAGATCGCACCGGGCACGGCAAATGACGATACTCTGCTGTACGGTGTCGAAGTGAAATTCTATAATATGGAAGTGGATATCGATGAGCATCTGGAAAGCCCCTACAAAGGTCTTTATATCATCGGCGACGGAAGCGGCGTCACCCACTCCCTGTCCCATGCATCTGCCAGCGGCGTGTATGTGGCAAGAAGAATCGCGGAAACTTTATAAACTGTTGTTTATTCGCATGTAACTGTTCAGTACCTTCACAGTTACGAGCCAAAATGCATAAAAAATCACCTTCGGTGATGGCATTTTGGCTTGTATGTCTCGGGATTTTGACATATTCATGTCAAAACACCTCGCGGGACAATGGCTACTGAATAGTTACATTCGCATCAAGAAAATGGATCTATCGAATCCTTGATTGCTATGTAATGTAATTGAAAAGGGTCATGTTCCGGCACATTTTTCTATTCTATACGGAGGATTTTTATGACAGATAACATCATTCATACTCCACGAAAAACTTCTCTATCCGAAACCGGCTCACGAAGTCTCACCTCAGAACTTTCCGTGCAGCGACCGGAAGGTGCTTCCTACGGCGGCAGCCAGACCTGGTTTTCTTCTCCTTCCATCCGCGGATACGGCTGCGGTCTGATCGCGGCGCACGATCTGCTGTGGTATCTGGAACGGAAAGAATCTCTGACAGCACAGACGGACCGTCATCGTTCCGGAGAACAGCCCGTCAGTGATTCCCGCTCCTGGGAGGACTATGAGCGATCTGTAAAAAGACTGCATCGACTCTTTCCGATTCTTCCCCGTCTCGGAATCAACGGACTGATGCTCTCCGCAGGACTGAATCTGGCCTTCTTACTCCGCCGTCTTCCTTACCGTGCCTGCTGGCATATCGGGTATCGGAATACCGGAAAGGAGATCAGCCGGCTGCTTAGTCAGGATATCCCGGTCATTCTATCCATCGGCGGTAATTTCCCCCTGATCTGGAAGAAAGACCGGCTTCCTCTGTACAAGAAAACCGGCGATGGAGTTTACATAAAATCTTCTTCCACCCGTGCACACTATATCACTGTTACCGGCATCGAACACGGATGGCTGCGGATCAGCAGCTGGGGACAGGAGTGGTATATCAACTGGAGAGAATACCGGAACTTTGCATGGATAAAAAGCTGTCCGCTGTTTTCCAATATCTGCTATATTACCAGAAAACATTGATTATTTTACACACAGGAGGCTATTATATGAAATTACTGATCGTCCGTCACGGGGATCCGGATTATACCATCGATTCCCTGACGCCAAAAGGATGGAAAGAAGTAGGCTACCTTTCCGAAAAACTAGCAAAACTCGATGTGAAAGCCTTTTATGTCTCTCCTCTCGGAAGAGCCAGAGACACTGCCTCTCTGACCTTGAAGAAAATGAACCGCACTGCCACCGAAGAACCTTGGCTTCGCGAATTTGATGCCCGGATCCACCGCCCGGATGTCCCGCAAAAGGAAATGATCTCCTGGGACTGGCTGCCACAGGACTGGACCGCGGAACCCCGCTTTTACCTGCCGGATGAATGGTGGAAGGTTCCTGTGATGATGGAAGGACATGTCAAAGAAGAATATGACTGGGTAACCACCAACTTCGATGCCCTGCTCGCCAGTCACGGGTATGTCCGTGACGGTCTTACCTACCGCGCAGAGCACGCAAACAACGATACGATTGTCTTCTTCTGCCACTTCGGTCTGGAATGTGTCCTGTTAAGTCACCTGCTGCACATTTCCCCGATGGTTTTGTGGCACGGCACCTGCGCTGCTCCAAGCTCCGTCACAACCCTCGTCACCGAAGAGCGCCGCCCGGGGATCGCATATTTCCGTATGAGTTCTTTCGGAGATATTTCCCACCTGTACGTCAAAGACGAGCCACCGGCATTCGCAGCGCGGTTTTGTGAGTGCTATGACAATGAGGATGAGAGACACGATTAATTGCTATCTGGAT
>NZ_JALFPR010000028.1:0-33596 GCF_022785585.1 Oliverpabstia sp.
TTCTTTTCTATTTAACAACACCAGATTGCTCCGTACTTCGTACTCCAGCAATCCGCCAAACCATTCGGTATTACATTTTCTTAATAATGTTTTTGATGATTTCCACGGACAGATCCATGCCTTCCACCGTGATGTGTTCAAACGGACCATGGAAACCGTCTCCGCCGGTACCCAGGTTCGGACATGGCAGACCGACAAAGCTTAATCGTGCACCATCTGTGCCTCCGCGGATCGGGGCGATATCCGGTTCCACGCCTGCTTCTTTGCACGCCTCTTTTGCGTAATCGATCAACTGCATGCACGGCTCGATCTTCTCACGCATGTTGCGGTAAGATTCTTCGATCTTTACTTCCGCGGTTCCCTCGCCGTAGGTTTCGTTGATCTGTGCGACCGCCTGACGGAGTTTCTCCTGTTTTTCCACAAATGTGACCGGATCAAAGTCACGGATGATGTAACGCATCACTGCCTGTTCCACATTGCCGTTGAATTCGGTCATGTGATAGAATCCTTCATACCCTTCCGTCTTCTCCGGGCACGCATCTTTTGGAAGAAGTCCGTGGATTTCCATCGCGATGGTCTGTGCATTTTTCATGATATCTTTTGCACTCCCCGGATGCACATTGACACCATGAACAGTGACCTCCGCGCCTGCCGCGTTAAAGTTTTCAAACTGGATCTCACCTTCATGGCTTCCGTCTAACGTATATCCGTACGTTGCGCCGAATTCTTTGATTTTCAGATACTGTGCACCGCCACCCACTTCTTCGTCCGGGGTAAATGCGATGCAGATTTTTCCGTGTGGTGTCTTTTCCCGCATCAGGTCTTCTGCCGCTGTCAGGATCTCTGCAATCCCGGCCTTGTCATCGGCCCCCAGAAGAGAAGTTCCGTCGGTTGTGATCAGCGTTCTTCCCTTGTAACCTTTCAGTCTCGGAAAATCTTTTACTGCCAGAACTCTGCCGGAAGTTCCGAGCACCACATCTTCTCCGTTATAATCCTGAATGATCTGTGGTTTCACATTCTGCCCGTTAAAGTCCGGTGCGGTATCCAGATGCGCGATCAGACCAAGCGGCGTCACATCTTCCATTCCCTCCGTGGCCGGAAGATATCCGTAAACATATCCATATTCATCCATCGACACATCCGAAAGTCCCATCTCTTTCATCTCTTCTACCAGAAGATTCCCCAGGTCGAGCTGTCTTTTTGTAGTTGGAACCGTTGTGCTGTTTTCGTCGCTGGTCGTCCATACTGTAACATATTTCAGTAAGCGTTCATAAGCTTTCATCTTTTTTCTCCCTGCATTTTCCCTTTTTCTTTTAGAAAAATACAGCCCGGACTGCTTATCCGGGCTGTATCGTTGCATTGCATTTATTTATGCCTGATGGGTATATCCGAAGAAGAAATATCCCAGTGGGCAGTAGTACATACCTTCAATGCCGTCAGCCAGCATATATTTCTGTGTATAGAAGTACAGTGGAGCCAGTACGCTGTCTTCACCGATCAGTTTGTCTTCTGCCTGGTGCAGCAGATCCATACGTTCTGCGTTATCTGTTGTTGTCTTTGCCTGTTTGATCAGAGCGTCGTAATCGTCGTTTGCATACTGTGCATCGTTGTTTCCGCCACCTGTCATCCACATATCCAGGAAGGAGATCGGGTCGTTGTAGTCTGCGATCCAGCCGTTACGTGCGATGGAGTAGTCTCCGTCTTTACGTGTCTGCAGGAATGCTGCCCACTCCTGGTTGTTCAGGGTTACTTTTACGCCCAGTTCTTCTTCCCACATGAACTGCAGAGCTTCTGCTACAGCTTTGTGAGCATCACTGGTGTTGTACAGGTATTCTACAACCGGGAATCCTTCACCGTTCGGATATCCTGCATCTGCCAGAAGCTGTCTTGCTTCGTCACAGTTTGCTTCATAATCCGCATCGGTCGGTTTATAGTAATCTCCGCCTACTGTACGGAAATCGTCGCCCTCTGCACCGTCTGCATCATATACACCGGATGGAACAAATCCACCGGCTTCTACCTGTCCGGACTGTGTTACCTGGTTTACGATGTAAGTACGGTCGATTGCCAGAGAGAATGCTTTACGAACTCTCGGATCGTCGAAAGGTGCTTTCTGTGTCTGGAAGCATACATAGTAAGTTCCGATATAGTCTACGATCTTCATATCTCCGGAAGCGATCAGGTTAGCGATCTCTGCCTGCGGTACATCTTCGATGAAATCAAGTTCACCGGAGTTGAAACCGGACAGCATAGCGTTCTGGTCATCCATCAGTTTGAAGGTGATGGTTTCCGGTCCAAGGTTTTCTACATCATAGTAATTTTCATTTTTCTCTACTACAATCTGAGAGTTATGTGTCCACTCTTTCAGTTTGTATGCACCATTGGAGATATAAGTTGCTGTGTCAAATGTCCACTGGTCACCTGCTTTTTCGATCATATCTTCACGTACAGGCATCATAGCCGGGAATGCACACAATTCTTCAAAGTAGTTCAGGTCGTTTACCAGAGTTACTTCAAATGTTTTGTCGTCTAATGCTTTAGCAGCCAGTTCATCAGGATCTTTTTCACCTGCCATGATCTCATTGGCATTTACCACGCCATCCAGCATGTAGTTGTAGTCTGCTGCTGTTTCCGGATTTACCAGACGTTTCCAGGAGTACTCGAAATCACCTGCTGTTACATCTTTTCCGTCAGACCATTTGATACCGTCACGTAATTTGAAAGTATAAGTTACAGTTCCGTCATCATTCTCTGTCTTTTCATAGCTTTCAGCCTGTCCGGGAACCAGTTTTCCGCTGTCAGCAGTTCCGTCAGTACCATTGGCAACTTCTCCGCTGTCTTCCCATTTCATCAGACCTTCAAACAGATGCAGGGCCATGATGCCACCGTCTACAGAACTGTTCAGCGCCGGGTCCATAGTCATAGGTTCAGAAGCCAGGTTTACAGTAATGTTAAAGTCACCGTCGCTTGCTGTGTCCTCTGTTGCGGCGTCATCTTTGGTTTCTTCCTCTGCTGCGTCATCAGCAGTGTCTTCTGTTTTAGCTGCGCTGTCGTCTTTTGCTGTAGTGTTGCTGTTTCCGCAACCTGCAAACATAGATACGGTAAATGTTGCAGCTAACAGGATAGATAAAACTTTTTTCTTCATATTATCCTCTCTCCTTTTCCTTTTATTGATAAACAGGAGCATCCACTATCAGATTTCCTGCATTATCCGGTTATTTTTCATCTACTCTTCCAGCAGATGGCATGCTACCCAGTGACCTTTTTCGTACTCCTTAAAGGTCGGTACGATCTGTTTACATTTTTCGGTCGCATACGGGCAACGGGTATGGAACCGGCATCCGCTTGGCGGATTCATCGGAGACGGAATGTCTCCTTCGAGCACGATTCGCTGTCTGCTTCTGCTTACCTGCGGGTCCGGAACCGGAACTGCGGAGAGCAGCGTCTTGGTATATGGATGCAGTGGATGACGGTTCAGTTCATAACTTTCCGCAAGTTCCACCATAGTTCCCAGATACATCACACCGATACGGTGGGAAATATGTCTTACAACGGACAGATCATGTGCGATGAACAGATAAGTCAGTCCCATCTCATGCTGCATGTCTTCGAGCATGTTGACTACCTGTGACTGGATAGAAACATCCAGTGCGGAGATCGGTTCGTCACAGACGATGAATTCCGGATTGACTGCCAGCGCACGGGCAATACCGACACGCTGCTGCTGTCCACCGGAGAACTCGTGCGGATACCGGTTTGCATGCTCTGTGTTCAGTCCCACATGACCAAGCAGTTCCTTGATTCGGTCTGTTCTGTCCTGTTTACTCTTATATAATTTGTGAATATCCAATGCTTCACCGATGATCTCACCAACTGTCATACGTGGATCCAGGCTGGCTGACGGATCCTGGAAGATGATCTGCATCTTCCGGCGGTAAGGAAGCATATTCACCTGTTTTGCTTTTGGAACTTTCACCTGGCGCAGAATACCATTTTCATCTTTCTGCCACGGGTCTTTTCCTTCAAAAATAGTTTTGCCGTCATAGATGATCTTTCCGGAAGTCGGATTATACAGCTGTAATACCGTGCGTCCGAAAGTCGTCTTACCACAACCGGACTCTCCTACCAGACCAAGGGTTTCTCCTCTTTTAATCTCAATGGAGATATCTTCCACAGCCTGTACACCCGGTCCCTTCACACCTTTGATCGGGAAATATTTTTTCAGGTGTTCAACCTGAACGAGGGTATCATTTTTCTCACTCATGGCTGCCTGCCTCCGTTTTTTCATTATTTTTCTCTGCTGCTTTCTGTGCTTTCATCTGTTCCTGTACGCACAGCCAGCATGCGGCACGATGATTATCCCCAAGTTCCACATACGGCGGCATCTTCTGCAGACAGATCTTCATGGCACTTTCACAACGTGGTGCAAACGGACATCCCTCCGGCGGATTCAGCATATCGACCGGTGTTCCTTCGATTGGGATCAGACGTTCGTAACTTTCCGCATCCACACGCGGCATGGAACGAAGAAGTCCTCTGGTATACGGATGACCCGGTGCATAGAAGATATCATCTACCGGACCCTGCTCCACCATCTTACCTGCATACATAACCGATACCTTGTCACAGATTTCAGCCACAACACCCAGGTTATGTGTAATGAAAATAATACCCATCTGATTGGTCTTCTGAAGTTTCTTCATCAGTTCCAGAATCTGTGCCTGAATGGTTACGTCAAGGGCAGTTGTCGGTTCATCTGCGATCAGAAGTTTCGGATGACAGATCAGACCCATAGCGATCATGACACGCTGACGCATACCACCGGAAAGTTCGTGAGGATACTGTTTCATACGTTTTTCCACGTTATTGATTCCTACTTCCTCAAGCATCTCCATCGCACGTTTCTGTGCTTCTTCTTTACTGATATTTTTATCATGGGCTTTCAGTGCCTCCACCAGCTGATTACCGATGGTGTATACCGGATTCAGACAGGTCATCGGGTTCTGGAAGATCATGGCTACTTCATTTCCACGGAAGTTTACCATCTCCGCCGGTGTCTTCGCCAGGACATCCTGACCCTCGAAAGTGATAGAACCACCGATTACTTTTCCTGGATTCTGTAACAGGCCGATGATCGAATATGCTTCCACACTCTTTCCGGATCCGGACTCTCCTACAACGCCCATAACTTCATTATAATTCACATCGTAACTGATGCCGTTTACTGCTTTTACTTCTCCTGCCGGAGTGAAGAAAGAGACCTGGAGATCTCTGACTTCCAACAACTTGTCAGCTTTTTTATTCTGTTCCATTATGTCTCTCCCTTTCTTATTTTTTCAGCTTCGGATCTAATGCATCACGAAGACCGTCACCAAACAGATTCAGGGACAGGATCATAACACTCAGGATCACTGCCGGGATGAACAGTCGGTACGGATAGGTTTTCAGTCCGCTCAGTGCTTCGGAACACATGGATCCCAGACTGGTCAGCGGTGCAGATACACCCACACCCAGAAAAGATAAGAAAGATTCCAGGAAGATTGCTGACGGAATCTGCAGGAATGTTGTGGTAACAATCTGTCCGATACAGTTCGGAAGCAGATGCTTACCGATGATACGTCCGCCCTTTGCACCCAGTGCTCTCGCAGCAGTTACATATTCCTGCTGTTTTAACTGCAGGATCTGTCCACGGATGATACGGCTCATGGTTACCCAGTACAGAAGACCAAAAGCGATAAACATGGAGATCAGGTTCGGTCCAAGGAGTGTTACCAGTTTCTGGAACACGCCGTCTCCGGAGTTCTGGAACTGTTCCAGTGCCGGTTTTAAGGTTGCGGATAACAGCAGGATGATCAGCATCTCCGGGATGGAGTAGATAATCTCTACGATTCGCTGCATCACGTTGTCCACCATGCCGCCACAGTAACCGGATATGGAACCGTACAGTGCACCGATGATCAGTACCAGAATCGCTGCACAGATACCTACGATGATGGATACACGGGAACCAACCATAACGCGGACCATGATATCACGGCCCTGATCATCCGTACCGAACACATGCGGGAATACCTTTTCTCCTGCTGCCTTGCGCTCCAGTTCTTTGTTGGAGTATCCAAATATGCTGTGTTTGATACCCAGTACTTTGGCAGCTTCTTCTTCTGTCACTGCCTCTTCGTCAGCAGACTGCTGAGATACGGTTGCTTTCGCACGGATCTTTGCTTCATCTACACGGCTTAAGGTCTCACCTTTGGCTTCTGCTTCCTGCCGTGCCTGTTCTACCGCTTCGTCCGGTGTCAGGTTTCCTGCACCGTTATGTTCTTCCATGTAAGCATTGATCTTATCCTGATCCTCCAGGCTGTAGTGCCATGGATGTAAAGATTCGGAACCACGGATCTGCTGTTTGTAAGTATAAGGAACGACAGACGGTCCCACGAAAGCGAAAACAGAAAGCAGGATGATGATCACCAGTGCCACCATCGCAACCGTGTTTTTACGAAGACGTCTCCATGCATCCTTCCAGTAAGATACGCTTCTGCGATCCTGAATAAAGTTTTCTTTTTCCTCTGATGTTGCCGGATCAAATGCATCTGCCGGCAGATCGTTCCACTGCAGAATATCCTCGATATTTGGCTGAAGCGAGCCCGGTTTGTTAAATCTTTTCTTATCGGACATAACCTTAATTTCCTCCCTTCACCAGATTAATTCGCGGATCTACCAGTTTGTAACACAGGTCTACCACCAGGTTCATGACAATGATAAATGCTGCCAGGAAAATGGTAGTTCCCATGATCAACGGATAATCTCGGTTCTGGATCGCCTGTACAAAATAACGTCCCAGTCCCGGAATAGAAAATACAGTCTCTACGACAAGACCACCACACAGGGTAAATGCGATCTGCGGTCCCAGGTAAGTAATAACCGGAATCAACGCATTACGAAGTGCATGTTTGAAAATGATCTTGCTGTTTTTCAGTCCCTTTGCTCTGGCTGTCTTGATGTATTCCTGATTAATAGAATCCAACATGGCAGTTCTTGTCTGTCTGGACAGATAACACATCGGATAGAAGCCTAACGCTGCACAGGGCAGTACATAACTTGCCGGTGTTCCGTCAAAAAGTGCCGGAAATACTTTCACTCCTTCGATACCGCCACAGAGTGTATGTAACAGTAAGGTTGCCACTACAAATCCCGGCATAGAAATACCGATGGTACACAGCACACGCAGAAAGCTGTCCACCCAGGTTCCTCTCTTAAAAGCTGCGAGACATCCCAGCGGAACACCCACGATCACCGCCCACAACAGAGCAAGGCTGCCGACTTTTGCGGAAACCGGAAACATCTCTTTGATGATTTCGATAACCGGACGGTTTTTCTGCATCTTAATGGAAGTGCCGAAATCTCCCTGTGCAAGGTTTTTCAGATATTTACCAAGCTGAATATATTTTGGCTGATCCAGTCCGTATTTTGCATTCAGTGCCTGAATGGTTGCCTCGGATGGCGTCTTTTCTGATAACCACGGATTACCGGGAATTGCATTCATCAGAAAGAAGGTAATACAGGCAACAAGCAACAGCGTAACAAATGCCATACAGACTCTTCGAACTGTGTATTTTGTCATTTTCTACACCTTTCCTCTCTTTTTCATCTCTCCTGTCGATTGTGGATTGTCGACAATATACGATATTATAGCCACTTTAACGTAGTAATGTCAAGAAAAATGGACGAATTTGTTTTTATTTTTCGCACACATGTGCGCACATCGCGGACAATCTTTAAAAATTGTCCCCAGAAGAGGAATTTCCTTTTTTTGTTCTTTTTTATTGTTCAATTCTATAACTACTATTTTATGCCTGTTCTTTTCTCTTTATAACTTTATTTTCCGGTTGACCTTTTTTCACTCGCTGTTTACAATGAAGTTACTTATTATCTATTTCAGGAGGAACATCACATGAATTCTCATATTGATTTTATTAAAGAACAGCTGTATGCACTGACCGGTATTCCTAGCCCTTCCGGCTTCACAAAGAAAGTGACCGATTATCTTTTATCTGAACTGACTGCTCTCGGATTCGCTCCGGAACGTTCCAGAAAAGGAAATGTTTTTGTCACTCTGGGAGGCTCCGGCTCTCCGCTTGTACTGGCTGCCCATGTAGATACCCTGGGTGCTATGGTGCGCTCCATCAAAGAGAACGGACGCCTTCGCCCGACAACCCTTGGTGGTCATCAGTGGTCCACCGCAGATGGGGAGAATTGTACGATTCACACCCGGGACGGCAGGATCTATACCGGCGTTGTCCTGAACACCGAACCATCTGCACATGTAGCTGATCAAAAAATGGAACAGATTGAAGAGCATATGGAGATCCTCCTGGATGAAAATACAGATTCCAGAGAAAGCACCCTTGCTCTTGGGATCCAGACCGGAGATATCATCGCCATGGATCCACGCACAGTAATTACAGAAAGTGGTTATATCAAAAGCCGTTTTCTCGATGATAAGCTCTCCGCAGCAATATTGCTCGGACTGGCTCACGCGGTAAAAGAAGACGGACTGAACCTGAACAGGAAAGTTTCTTTATTATTTACAGTTTATGAAGAAGTGGGGCACGGCGGAAGCTTTGTATCAGAGGATACCGAGGAAATGATCTCCGTTGATATGGGTTGTGTCGGTGCTGATCTTGCCTGTACCGAACGAATGGTATCTATCTGTGCCAAAGATTCCGGAGGACCTTACAATTATGATCTGGTAACTGCTCTTTCTGCGGTTGCAAAAGAACAGCACCTCGGTTATGCCATTGACGTCTATCCGCATTACGGATCTGATGTGGAGGCAACTCTCCGTGCCGGTTATGATATCCGCCACGGCCTGATCGGTCCGGGTGTCTATGCGTCTCATAACTATGAACGTTCTCATATGGATGGCGTGCGGAATACGTTTGAACTGCTGAAAACATATGTGACACAGTAATTGCAGGAAACTATACTCATTTGACGGTTTTTCAGACTCCGTGCAGACACAGATTGTGATTCGTTATCTGCGCAAATGAATGATCCATGTAGAATGTTAAAAAAAGAAAGATACAGAAGGCCTCCTGTTTTGGATTCTTTCTGTATCTTTCTTTTTATCTTTTTTCAGAGAACTATTCTTTTACAGTGCTTTTCTGTAAATCTCCGCAATCTCCTCTTTCGAGAATACAACCGGGTTATTCATGACACCGGCGGCAGATACTTTCATGCAGTTTTCTGCCATCCACGGGATGTCTTCTTCTTTGATTCCAAGATCCGACAGGGTACAATCCAGATTCAGTTTTTTCAACAGGGTACGGATCTTGGTTGCACAGTCTTCTGCAGTCATTCCACCCATGATCCTTGCGATCTTACTGAATTTTTCGCGGTTTCCTTTGTAGGATGCCTCGATGATCACCGGAGTCAGTGCGGCAAGTCCCTGACCGTGAACGATATTTTTCAGGCCGCTTGCCGGATGTTCCATCCCGTGTGCCAGGGTAACACCGGCGGTGTTGATCACCATACCGCCGATGGTGCTTGCCAGGGTGATCTTCTCCCATCCTTCCTTACCTGCAGTACCGTTATAGACATCCACCAGATTATGGGCAATCAGATCAATCGCATATAAACTCAGCGCATCGGTAAAAGGCTGTGCGATTCTCGATGTATACGCCTCAATATTATGACACAGTGCATCGAAGGCAACCGAAGCCAGCACTTTCTTCGGCATTGTCATCATGCACTCCGGATCGATGATGGACACTTTTGCCACGATCGCATTGCAGCGCAGAGATTTCTTATCGCCATTTTCCGGATTGGTCAGTACCGCAAATCCGTTTCCTTCCGATCCGGTACCACAGGTGGTCGGAATCAGAACCAGAGGCAGTGCTTCATCACTTCTTAACCGATTATAAATATAATCGCTGATATCGCCCTTATTTTTACTCAAGAATGCAATCGCTTTCGCGCAGTCCATGATGCTTCCTCCACCGATGGCAACTACTACGTCACAGTGGTTTTCTTTTGCAAATGCTGCGCCCTCTTCTGCTGTCGTCGTCAGCGGGTTCTGGCTGACTTTATCGTACAGCACCGTAGTAAGTCCTGCTGCCTCCAGACTGTCTTTGACTTTATCATAGATACCGGATTTCTTCGCACTGCTTCGTCCGGTGACGATCAATGCTTTCTTACCATATGGTTTCGTCAGTTCGCCTGCTTTCTTTACCTTACCGGAACCAAATACAATATTGACCGGAAGAAAGTAAGAAAAGTCGATTGCCGGTGTTTCTTCTTTTTCCACTTTTTCGGAACGGACAGTTTCCAGTGCTTTCTCCAGTGTTGTTGTTACTGCATCCGGCTCGGTATTCAGCTCTTCCACCTCTACATCGATATGAGAAGCGAATTTTTCTTTGTATTTTAATTTACACCCTATACAAAAGACAACACCCAGGATAGACCAGCCGCCTACCATGGCCCATTCCTGAACCACCAGTGTGGAACCGGAACCTGGAATCATGTACATAACAACCATGAAGCCGGACATAAGTACGGCAATGGCACCTACTATTTTATAATGTTTTACTTTATATGGTCTTGCCATCTCCGGTGCTTTCGTGCGAAGGATAATGAAAGAAGCTGCTACCATACAGTACGCCAGACAGCAACCGAAGTTACCTGCATCCACGATCCAGACAAGCATCTTTCTTCCTAAAAACGGTGCTGCTACAGAAAGTCCACCGATCAGAAGCAGAGCATTTACCGGAGTTTTGTGTTTTTTATGTAATTTTGAGAAAGGACGCGGAATCATATAAGACTCTGCCATAGAATACATGGCACGGCTTCCACCGATCAGGAATGAGTTCCAACTGGTGATAATACCGCACATACCACCGACGATCAGCACCTTGGACATAACACTGCTATTAAAGGCCTTCGCCATGGCATCTGCCGTCACCAGACCGCTTCCGGACAGAGAGATCTCAATATCGGCCGGACTCATCACATATCCAACGCCGAAGATGATCAGCGCATAGAAGACAACGGCCAGGACAATGGAAAAAATCATAATCTTACCGATCTTTTTTAATGGTACATTGATTTCTTCCGCTGCCTGAGGGATAACATCAAAACCGATAAAGAAGAACGGTGTTACCACTGCCACACTGAAGACGGATTTGATCACTGTAGAAGCGGAGTCGCCTACAAAAAGCTGTGGCTCCAGATTTGCCACATCACCGGTAATCACAGAAGATGCGATCAGAAGAAGACCTACACCTCCGATGATCACAGTCAGCACTGTCTGTAACACGGCTGCCGTCTTGGCTCCCAGAATATTGATTATAGTCATGAAGATGGCTACCAGGATCGCCACAGCAAGCCAGGAAGCATAAATATCAAATCCTGCCACCGTATACAGATATCCCTTCAGAAATCCCGGATAAATATAGGTAATGATCGTCGGCAGTGCACAGGCTTCAAAGCATACGACACTGACATAACCGAGTACGATTGCCCAGGTACAGATAAAGGATCCGATCGGTCCCATTGCCTTGTAGCTGAAAACATGTTCCCCACCACACTGGGGCATGGCAGCGGTCAATTCCGCATAAGTCAGGCCAACGAAAAAGATCATCACGCCGCCGAGAGCAAAGCCGATCATGGCTCCCAGCACGCCGCCCCTCTGGATCCAGTCACCAGAGGATACGACCCAGCCCCAGCCGATCATAGCTCCAAATGCTATGACCAGAATATCCCAGGCACTGAATACTTTATCAAATTCTGATTTTTTCTTATCCATAAACACTCACTTCCTTTTCTCATTCTCTCCTCAGTCTTCGAATCGAAGATCGATCATCTGCAACATATACTGTGCTGTTTTCTCCCAGCCAAGTACGCTGCTGTCGATCATCATATGACGTCCTTTCCGGTCACCCCGGTAAGAACCGGTCATATATTTGTAACGGGAATGAAGCATCTCGTCATGATATTTCACCAGTTCTGCCGCTTCTTTCCGGCCAATGTTTTTCTTTTCCATCGTTGCCTGGATCCGGACTTCTTCCGGAGCATAGACGAAAAAGTTCAGGGTATCTTTCCGATCTTTCAGAATATAGTTGCTGCATCGTCCGATGATGACGCAGGAAGATTTCTCTGCAAACTTCTGAATAACCTCAAACTGGTTATAAATAACACGGTTTGTCAGATTTGCATACCGTGGACCATACTGTGTCTCAAAGCTGTATAAAACATTACTTCCGGCATCTGCCTTTTTTACCAGGTCACGGTCAACACCAATCTGTTCCACAACTTTATCCACGAGATCACGGTCGTAAAATTCGATTCCCAGTGCCTGGGCGATCCGTTTTCCGATCTCCGGACCGCCTGCACCGTATTCACATCCGATGGTGATTACTTTATGTTTCATAGGTCATCCTCCATTATTTTTCCAGTGCTTCTACGGCTTCTCTGATGATTGCCACTGCTTTATCACAATCCTCTTTGTTGATGATAAGCGGTGGAATCATACGGATAATATGAGCTCCGATGGCTGTGATCAGCAGATGTCTGTGCAGACATTCATGTTTCACATCCACACCGGAGATGGTATCGTCAAATTCCACACCAACCAGGAGTCCCTGTCCTCTGACTTCTTTTACATGCGGAAGTGTCTTTAACTGTTCCATAAAATATGCACCTATCTTTGCAGCATTTCCTGCAAGATCTCGATCCAGAAGTTCATTGACCTCTGCCAGCGCTGCCGCGCAGCATACCGGATGTCCGCCAAAAGTCGTACCATGAGATCCCGGGGTGAATGCTTTGGCTACCTCTGCAGTTGCACAGATCGCACCGATCGGCATTCCGCCACCCAGAGCTTTTGCCATAGATACAATATCCGGTTTGATTCCATAATTCATAAAGGACATCACTTTACCTGTTCTGCACCAGCCGGTCTGTACTTCATCGATCAGAAGGAGCATCTCATGTTCATCACAGAATTCTCTCAGTCCCCGCATAAATTCCATGGTTGCCGGATGAACACCGCCTTCACCCTGTACCGGCTCTACCATGATCGCAATGGTATCTTCGGTACATGCATCTTTGAATGCCTGCAGGTTATTGTACTCTGCATAGGTAAATCCATCCGTCATCGGTCCGAATCCGATCTGACATCCGTTATCCGGCTGTCCGGTTGCAGACATGGCACCGAAGGTTCTTCCGTGGAAGCCCATGGATGCGGTTACGATGTTGTATCTCTTCGGTCCGTATTTTTCTACCCCATATTTTCTTGCCATCTTGATCATCGCTTCGTTGGCTTCTGTACCGGAGTTCTGATAAAAGATCTTGTCCATGCCAATGGTAGTGCAGATTTTTTCTGCCAGCAGAGCCTGCGGAATGGTGTAAGGGTAGTTAAAAGTATGCATGATATCTTCTACCTGATCCTTCACTGCTGCTACCACTTTTTCATTACAGTTTCCGGCGGAGTTTACAGCGATTCCTGCATAAAAATCCAGATAAGGAGTTCCGTTTTCGTCATACATATACTGATCTTTTGCTGTCTCAGCCAGAAAATCGAATCTCTCATAAGTCTCGATCATATATTTGTCTACTTTGTCTTTGATGTCCTGGAATGTGAGTCCTGTGTCTTTTAATTTCATAGTGTTGTCCTCCCTGATTTTTGTTTATGAAATATGTTTTATAACGCACCCCTGCGGAGCGTGTTTCTCAAGTTATCGCAGCAGTCACCAAGGTCTCATGCAAGCATGGACTTTAACTTGCTGCCCGCGTAAATCAAAACAAAAAGACGGCAGGAAACTGTTTATTCAGCGCCTTTGCCGTCTTTTTATATTTTCTGTTTTTTATTCTATAGCGATTTTCATGAATATTTCTAAAGTTCCGGTTACAGATTTTCTATGATAGCATCTTCGAAAATCTTTAATCCTGCTTCCATCTGCTCATCAGTCATGCACAGCGGTGCCAGAAAACGGATGACATTTCCTGCGGAACCGGCATTTTCAAGAAGCAGACCTTTCTGTAATGCCGACTGGATCAGTTGCTTTACAAATTCCGGATTCGGTTCTTTGCTTTCTTTGTCTTTGACAAATTCCACACCGATCATTCCGCCAAGTCCTCGGACATCCCCGATTACGGAATATTTTTCTTTCATCTTTTCGAAAGCTTCTGTGACCACTTTGCCGATATGCATCGATTTTCCACAGTAATCTTCTGCTTTCATGATTTCCATGGTTTTGATGGCTGCCGCACAGGCTAACGGGTTGCCACAGTAGGTTCCGCCGATGGTTCCTGCCGGTGCCGCATCCATAACTTCTGCTCTTGCGGTGATCGCACTGATCGGAACGCCGGCTCCCATGGATTTTGCAGTGGCGATGATATCCGGTGCTGCGCCGGCTTCTTTCCAGTACTCGGATGCAAAGTATTTTCCGGTTCTGCAATTACCACACTGTACTTCATCGGCGATCAGCATGATGCCGTTATCATCACAGATCTTTCTCAGTTTCTTTACAAATTCGATCGGCGCCGGGATGAATCCACCTTCGCCCTGTAACGGTTCAAGGATAACAGCTGCCACATCACTGGCAGGTGTGGCTTCATCGAAAAGTTTCAGGAATTTTTCGATGTAATAGTCAATAGCTTCCTCTTCGGTGTATCCTTTCGGTGCACGGTACAGATATGGAAATTCCGCACGGTAGATGCCTGCCGGGAAAGGTCCCATACCAAGGGCGTAGGCTTTCTTTGCAGTCAGTGCCATGGTCAGGTTGGTTCTTCCGTGGAATGCACCGGAGAAACAGATGATATTATTTCTTCCTGTATAGGCTTTTGCAATCTTGATCGCATTTTCATCTGCCTCGGCTCCGGAGTTTGCAAAATATGTTTTCATCTTGTCACCGCGGCATGGCATTGTCTCATCAAACATCTCTGCCAGTTTTACATATCCTTCATGTGCATAGACATTGAAGATGCCGTGGAAATATTTGTCCGCCTGGGCTTTCACTGCCTCAACAACTTCCGGGTTACTGTATCCGATATTCAGAACACCGACACCACCGATCCAGTCAAGGAAACGGTTCCCATCCACGTCTTCCAGCATGGCTCCCTCTCCTCTTCCCATACAGATCGGATAAGTAGTTCCGCACATAGCTTTCGGAATCGCTGCATCACGCCGTTTTAAAAGTTCCGCAGCTTTCGGTCCCGGTACACTTCCTGTTACAAGCTCAGGTAATGCTTCTCTTAACATTTCTGTCTCCTCCTTTATGTCTCATTCCAATGGAATTCTAATCTAAAAAATCAAAAAGGCACGATCACAGCTTTTTAACTGTATCGCGCCTTTGCTTGTATCCTATATTATCACACTTTCCTGTTCTGTCCATCGTCACCGTGCACATGGTTTTTGTGCACCGTTCACATTGTTATCTGTTCACTCCGCCTCATTTATTCCAGCAGTTTCCGCAGATTCCGGATCAGATAAGCCAGTTCCCACTGGGTCCGGTTTCTCGTCTCCCCGAGATTCTTCCCGGTAATCTCACTGATCTTTTTCAGATGATATGCCACCGTATTCCGGTGAAGGAAACATTTTGCTGCCACTTCCTGAATATTGCCGTTTTCTTCGAGATAAATTTTCAGGATCTTCAGGTATTCACTTCCTGTCTCCTGGTCGATCCGCTCCAGCTCTCCCAGGGTCTGTGTCTCATATTCCCATAGTTTTCTCCGATCCGGAACTGCCAGCAGAAGTTTTGCCACACCAATTTCACTCTCCCGACAAAGCGTCTGCTTTTTATCTGCAGCCCAGCGACACAGATAAGAAAGGGTCTGATACTTTTCCCTGAGATTTCCAATCAGCGTTTCTCCCTCACTGACGGCCAGATACATCTCTGTTCCCTCTGCTGAGTTAAGCACACACCGTTTCATCGCATCCAGCACCTGATTCACAATCTCTTTTCGGTATTCCGCCATCACAAGAGTCAGATACCTGTCGTGATGAAAGACTACATGAGTCAGATTCCGTTTTGTAAGAATCTGCTGGCACTGCCTTAAAAAGCGGTAATAAAAGCTGGTAATATCGGTCTTTCCGGAAGCCGGCACATAACACTGCACCATCGTAAGACCGGTATCTCCATGAATCCCCTCTCTTGCCAGCACCGGCAGATACTCTTCTTTCTTTTCCGGAGAGAATACCGCTTTTCGAATGGCACTCTCCAGATCGTCCTGCTCTTGTTCTGACCGGTAGATCAGATTGCACAGTTCCCGGTTAAAGTCAACCAGATGCACTTCCCACGGCAGAACAAACACCGGAAAATCATTGTTTTCACCAAATTCCTGCACTTCTTTTGGCACACTCCGGATATACCGTCCGACATTAAACACCAGACCACTGGCTCCCGTTGCATACACCCGCCGGGTAAATTCCAGCAGCTGTGCATCGTCCGGTTCCTTGATACCGGTAGTTACGATCAGTTCCCGTCCTTTTAAGAAATGCACATAATCCATTTCTTCCACCACATGAACCCAGTCCACCAGGTTGGAAAGTCCTTCTCTTCCTGCGACCAGCTTCATATGATAATGATGAAGTGCCACCTCATAGATTTTTTCCAGTGTAGCTGCCATATGCTCACCTCAGATTCTGTCTGTCGTACTGTTCAGAAAAACTTTCTTGCACTGCCTGTGCTGCTTCTTTCTTCTCCAGTTCCTCTTGTTTCAATTCACCCATCTTATCATAATTTTCCAGGAAATAATGACGTTCTCCATATTGTTTGTAGCCAACAACCGTATCCAGATTGACATTCTCCACACTTCTGAAAATATTACTCTCGATAAATGGGTTCGTCTTTTTCAGTGTCCGGATCAGCTGTTTGATCTCCATACGTTTGGATTTTGTTTCTTCGTTATTACAGGTGGTGCAGGTGTCAGTAAATTTACAAGCACACTGAATGAAATGCAGATTGTTATAATCTCTCCACGCCTTGATGCTGTCCTCGCGGATCAGATACATCGGACGGATCAGTTCCATCCCGCCGAAATTGGTGCTGTGCAGCTTTGGCATCATGGTCTGTACCTGTGCGCCGTACAGCATACCCATCAGGATGGTCTCGATGACATCGTCATAGTGATGGCCGAGAGCAATCTTGTTACAGCCCAGTTCCTGTGCGTAATGATAAAGATGCCCTCTTCGCATTCTCGCACACAGATAGCACGGGGACTGATCTACATGGAAGACTGCCTCAAAAATATCCGATTCGTAAATTGTAATCGGAACATTCAGTTTTCTTGCGTTCTCTTCGATCACCTTGCGGTTTTCCGGGCTGTATCCCGGATCCATCACCAGGAATTTCACATCAAAAGAAAACTTGTTGTGCAGTTTCAGCTCCTGAAACAGTTTTGCCATCAGCATCGAATCTTTTCCACCGGAGATACAGACTGCGATACAGTCCCCTTCTTTAACCAGTTCATACTGATTGATGGCTTTTGTAAATTTGCACCAGATGGATTTGCGGAACTTTTTACGGATGCTTTTTTCCACATCGGCACTGATGTCTTTTTCCTGATCTTCCCGCATCAGATCCATCAGCCAGGCGATATAACCGCCTTTTAAGCTGACGGCATCCAGACCTTTTTCGATCAGTTCCGGAACCACTTCCTGACTGTATTTTCCTCTGCTGCAGCAGATCACCAGTTTTTTGCTTTTATCCACCAGCGGGTTCTCCGCAATCTCTTCCACTTTCAGCGCAACCGCTCCCGGAATCGCACCGTGGGCGATCTCATTATCATCACGGATATCGATGATCTGATAGCTGTCTTTGTCCAGTTGTTTTACTTCCTGTATTGTCATTTCCATTCTTTTTTCTCCCTGTCCTCTTCATGACTTTCCTTATATATAGAACAAAGAATGTGCCTTTGCACATTCTCGCGCCTGGGGCGGTCGCTTGCGACATCTACCTTATACGCCGTAGTGCGCATCCTCGCGGAGCTTTTCTTACTTTACAGGAAAGCAATTTCCTGTAAAGTAAGAAAAAGATTCCGGGAACTGAAAGTCCCGAAATCTTTTTTTCTCATTTGAAACCCACAATTCTGTGGATTATAGTAGCATGTGATTTCCTACATTGTCAATAGGTTGAGCATCAGCCCTTGATACCGGACTGAGCAACACCTTCGATGAACTGTTTCTGGAAGATGAAGAACATCACTACCAGCGGCAGTACGGCGAGAACCGCACCTGCCATCTGCATCGGATACTCTGTGGTGTACTGTCCCTGTAAGGTAGACAGTGCAGGTCCCAGTGTCATCTTATTCATAGAAGTGTTGACGATCAGAGGCCACATGAAGTCATTCCATGCAAACTTGATGGTAAAGATGGACATTGCCACGATACCCGGTTTGATCAGCGGCAGCATGATCTGTGCGAAGATACGGAAACGTCCGCATCCGTCCACAATGGCTGCTTCTTCCAGTTCTTTCGGCAGAGACATGAAGAACTGTCTCAGCAGGAAAGTACCGAACGCGCTGAACAGGTTTGGCAGAAACAGTGCCGGGATCGTATCCAGCAGTCCCAGTTTCTGAACGATCTGATACTGTGGCAGAAGGAAGATCTGTCCAGGTACCATCAGTACAGATAACACCAGAATGAAGATTGCATTCTTGAACGGGAATTCGATACGTCCGAACGCATAACCTGCCATGGAGCAGAATACAATCTGTACCAGTGTGGTAACCACGGTGGTAATGATCGTATTCATATAAACAGTTGCAAACGGAATTGCAGAAGTTACAATGGTATGATATGCCGTTGTAACGAATTTTTCCGGGAAAATTGTCGGCGGAATCTTCATCGCCTCACCGGATGTTTTAAATGATGTCAGGATCATCCATGCAAATGGAAATACAACCACGATCACTCCGACCAGGAGGATCAGATGGACGATCAGGTGATTTAGCTTAAATTTACCTTTCATGTTCTCACTCCTCCTTAGTCGTAGTTCACCCATTTCTTCTGTCCGATCATCTGGATCACGGTCACGATCATAATCGCTGCGAAGATCAGAATAGAAATAGCTGCTGCATATCCTTTATAACCATAGTCGAACGCTGTCCGGTAAAACAGTGCCACAACGGTCTGTGTTGCCTCGAATGCCGGACTTGCTTTGCCGATCATCATGTAAACAGTATCAAAAACCTGGAAACCACTGATGATGGATGTAATCATAACGAAGAAGACTGTCGGTGTCAGCATCGGTACCGTGATTTTAAAAAACTGAGTAATTTCGCTTGCACCGTCGATAGCGGCTGCTTCGTAATACACACTGTTGATTCCCTGCATACCTGCCAGTAAGATAATCATGTTATAACCAACCGTCATCCAGAGACCTACGATCATAATCATAAACAATGCTGTCTTGGAATCAGTCAGCCAGTTATGACCGGTTCCTCCCATGGCTTTGATAGCGCTGTTCAGGATACCCATCTGTTCATTGTAGATCCATTTCCAGACCATGGCCACAGCTGCAGACATGGTAACCGAAGGAAGGAAATACAGGGTACGGCAAATGGATTTTCCTTTGATCTTTGCATTCAGTAAAGCCGCAAGGAAAGTGGATAACGCCAGCCCTACCGGTACGGTTACGATAACGTATTTCAGGGTATTGCCGAAGGTTCTCCATACTTCTTTGTCACCGATCATTTCTTTGTAGTTCGCAAGACCTACAAAAGTAGACATATTAAATTTGTTTACATCATTAAAACTGAACCAGACATTCTGGATAAACGGCCAGATATAAAACACCAGCAGACCCAGGGTAACGGGTGCAATCAGGATATATGCGGCAATCCAGTCTTTTTTCTCTCTTTTCGACGCTTTTTTTAACGGACTGAAGATTCAGCGGGCAAAGGATATGATCCGGGACGGACGGAAAAATCTGACGGAGATCGCAGGGTTTTTGTCTTATAGTTCGCTGCCTTATTTTTCGAAGCAGTTTAAGAAGGCTACGGGGATGGCGCCGATGGAGTATGCTTCTTCGGTGAAGGGGATTACGCAGGCGCTAAAAGGGGAAAATTCTTGAATTTTCTTATTTATCGGCTCCGCGGACGCCGAGAAACTGGGGCGGGAGCGCAGGTTTTTCAGCTGCTGGTTGATACCACTGGAGACAGAGTTTTTTGGTCTTTATTTTTTCCGTTCACTGCTCATGATGCGGTGATCGCATTCGGATAGATCCGCTGCATCCGGGCATCGTCGTAATGTTCGTCGAGCCATTCTTCCAGTGTATTTTCTGCAGACACGCCTTTTCCCCTTGCGTCGTACCGGATCAGTGCCATGCAGGACATCACGATGTTGCAGCACATGAAGAGGATCAGTGCCCAGGTGATGATTTTTCCCGGTTTCATCGGAATCTTTTCGATCCAGTCGGACAAACGCGGATACAGGAGTTTGAACCAGACCACCGCAGCGATGCCCCAGAAAAAGCAGTATAACAGATTGATCCTGCCGCCCAGGTTGAACGGGATCTCACTGTAATCCCAGAATACTTTACCGAATACCAGTTCCGTAAAGACGCTGCACAGATACTCATAAGCGCCACCGAGAAAGGTTCCCATACCGAAAAGGAAGGAATCAGAACGATCTTTGTATTTGTATAGCAGGGCAGTGACCAGCGCGATTGCCAGTCCCCACACGATGCTGAACGGTCCCCAGACTACACTGCTGCGACTCATCCAGACACCGGCAGTGATCCTGCAGAAAACGGTTTCTGTCAGATCACCCAGAAAGGCTCCGCAGAAAAATAAAAGAACAATTTTATAAAAACTGCATCCGGCGGCAAATACCGTGGAGGTCACTTTCGCTGCCTTTTTCTCTTCGATTTTTGTCTCCGCTGCTTTCGGGTATGCCTTTCGGATTCGTCGTGCAACGACCGTTCCGATCCAGTTTTGCAATCGTAACGTGACTTTGCGGATCCGGTTATCTGCCTCCTCCCACTGGCGGATGTTGTTTCCGTAACCACGAAGCAGAATATAGGAAGCCAGAATGTCTACCACCAGGAGGCCAGCCAGTACCAGAAGTAAAATTTTTACCAGCAGCAACGGCAGCAGCGCCATCAACCGGAACAGCAGATCATTTCCCCAGGTCACCATCACAAATCCCAGAACACCCCAGAACACAGAAGCACCCAGGCAGATATAACCATCCAAGTTCCCTTTTTTCCCGGAATAATCCCACCATCGCTGATGAAATAACCGTTCGATCAGGTGACCCCCGATCCATTCCACCACCGTCGCATAAATTGCAGAAAATAAAAACAACCAGATACCACGCAATTCTCCAAGCCCTACCGTTAAAAGTACCGTCGTGATACCATACATCACACAGAACGGACCGGTCACCAGACCACGATTTACAAATTTTTTCTGTTTGATATCTGCCGCTGCAGTCTCCAGCACCCATCCAAGAAAAGATGCGGCAAAAAACAGCAGTAACAGTTCATACCACGCCAAATGTTCCATCGCTTCTCCTTTAACTTCTCTGATTTTTTCTTTCTTTGATAAATAATAACTATATCTGTTTTCTCTTCATCTGCCTACCTTTTTCTGAAAAATTTTATAAATTTTTTAAACTCTATTGACAAACCCTTTGTTTTCCAATAGAATACGACTGTCTTACATGACATCCAAAACCTGTGTGGATTTTTCTGGATGTATCCTTTCTGAAAGGATATATCTATTTTTCGCCACATAACCCTTCTGTTCCTGCAGATGCGGTTATGTGGCTTTCTTATTTTCATGATTCCAGAGGTAAAAGGTACCATCCGGTATCGATATTTTCAAGGAGGATATTTTATGGAACAAACTTACATGAAAGAGAAACCTATCCTGCCATTGCTTTTATCCATGGCACTTCCGATGGTATTGTCAATGATGGTCAATTCGCTGTACAACATTATCGACAGTTATTTTGTGGCAAAGATCAATGAAAATGCGATGACCGCGCTCTCTTTGGTCTTCCCGGTTCAGAATCTGATCACTGCCGTAGGTGTCGGTTTCGGCATCGGCATCAACGCGACGATTGCCTATTTTCTGGGTGCACAGAAACAGGAAAAAGCGGATACCAGCGCCACGCTTGGCATTGCCTGTTCGTTTCTTCACGGTGTAATTTTAACCATTGGAACGATTACCATCATGCCGGCATTTCTTTCCATGTTCACGAAAGAACAGGAAATTCTCTCCATGGGAATCACCTACTCCCGGATCACGTTTGGTTTTTCTGTTATTATATCTCTGGGGGTTGCTTATGAAAAGATTTTCCAGTCTGTCGGACGGATGAAGACCACAATGTTCTGTATGATGAGTGGATGTATTCTGAACATTATTCTGGATCCGATCATGATTTTCGGACTCGGACCGGTTCCCCGGATGGGAATCCGGGGTGCCGCATGGGCGACCGGGCTTGGACAGCTGCTTACGCTGGCAGCGTATCTGCTTTTCGCATGGATCCGTCCTCTGCCGGTAAGGATTTCTCTGAAATCTCTGAAATTTGATCTCATACTGTTAAAAAAGATCTATGCTGTGGGAATTCCGGCAACCTTAAATATGGCACTGTCTTCCCTGCTGATTTCTTCCCTGAACGCGATCCTCGCAGTTTACGGACAGATGTATGTGATGATCCTTGGTGTCTATTACAAGCTCCAAACCTTCCTGTATCTTCCGGCAAACGGGATTATCCAGGGAATGCGTCCGCTGATTGGATACAACTACGGTGCCGGCGAACAAAAGCGCGTACACAAACTGTATTCCTATACGTTATATCTTTCTGCCGGAATCATGCTTACAGGCACCCTGCTCTGCATGTTTATTCCGGGCACTTTGCTCGGACTCTTTACTACCAACCCACAGACGATCACAGCCGGAAGTACAGCACTTCGAATCATCAGTCTCGGATTTATCGTATCTTCCGTATCCATCACTTCCAGTGGAGCACTCGAAGGTCTTGGAAAAGGCATACCGTCGCTGATGATCTCCCTCTGCCGCTATACGATCCTGATTCTGCCACTTGCATTTCTTCTGAGCTGCCTGATTGGTCCGTCCGGTGTGTGGCATGCATTCTGGATCTGTGAGGCAATTACTGCTGGAATTTCCTATGCGATTTACCGGCAATCCAGTATCTGACGATCATAAAATCTGATTCACCTGCTCACGGTCAGTGCTGTCATAATAAAGATTTGTTTTTGGCTTACCGCTCGCAAAAACGAAGCCCCGACACTGGAAAATTTTCTCCATTGTCGGGGGCTTTTTATCGTTCTCAGATCTGTATATGTATTTATTTCTTCTATATTAATATGCGTACTATATGCTTATAATGTTTCATTCATGCTTCCGGTACGATATCCCATCAGATCCAGCGTTACATAAGTAAATCCGTACACTTTCAGTGTTTTTGCAATTTTTTCCCGGTTTTCCTCTTCCATCAGTTTACCAAACTCGGAAGGATCAATCTCGATTCGCGCCATCATACCGTGGATGCGGACACGTACCTGATGAAATCCCATGTCCAGAAGCAGCTGTTCTGCCTTATCTACCATGCCAAGTTTTTCTTCTGTGATCGTCTCTCCGTATACAAAGCGGGAAGACAGGCAGGCGAAAGACTGTTTCTCCCAAGTCGGCAGATGCAAGTAATGGGACAGTGCACGAATGTCTGCTTTTGTCAGATCACAGTGACGTAACGGACTTTTGATTCCAAGCTCGGCGACTGCCTGCAGTCCCGGACGGTAATCTCCGTTATCATCCAGATTGGAACCTTCCACGATGGCTTTCATACCGTTATCAGCGGCGATCTTCTGAATCTTTTCAAACAGCTCCTTTTTACACAGATAGCAGCGGTTCTTCGGATTCTGGGCAAATCCCTCGATACTCAATTCCTCAGATTCACAGATCACATGTTTGATTCCTTCTTTTTCACAGAATGCAATCGCTTCTTTTAACTCTCTTTTGGGGAAAGAGCAGGACTGGGCAGTCACTGCCATCACCTTATCACCCAGCATGTCTTTTGCCACCTTTAATAAAAATGTGGAATCTACACCACTGGAAAATGCTACTGCAACAGATTCCAGACTTCTCAAATAATCCTGCAGTTTTTTCAGTTTTTCCATCTGTTCTCTTGTAATCATTTCTTCCATATGCTGTCTTTCCTTTCCGGTTGATTTCTGGTTGATTTCTGCTTTATTTCTGTTTTTTCACGGTTGTCAGATCTTTCACGACTTCTCCTGCAATGATCAATCCTGCTACCGATGGCACATATGCCACACTGCCCGGAATGTCTCGTCGTTCCGTACATTTGTGTGCGGCTCCCGGCGGGCAGATGCAGTTTGTTCTGCAACTGGTGGACATATCCTCAATCGGACGTTTCGGCAGTTCTTCCGAGTAAACAACCTTTAATTTTCTGACTCTTCTCTTCTTCAGTTCCCGGCGCATAACCTTGGCCAACGGGCATACCTTGGTTTTATAAATGTCAGCCACCTTGAACTGGCTGGCATCCAGCTTATTGCCGGCTCCCATGCTGCTCATAATCGGCACGCCTTTTTCCTGGCATTTCATTACCAGTTCAATTTTTGCAGTCACGGTGTCTACTGCATCTACCACATAATCATACTCTTCAAATGGAAATTCATCTGCATTTTCCGGAAGGAAGAAGCACTTATGGATATGCACATCCACATTCGGATTGATCTCCAGCATCCGTTCTTTCATCACATCCGTTTTATATTTTCCTACGGTTTTTCTCGTAGCGATAATCTGACGGTTCAGATTGGTCAGGCATACCTTATCATCATCGATTAGATCAAAGGCTCCGACACCGCTTCGCACCAGTGCCTCACAGACATATCCGCCGACACCGCCGATACCAAAAACAGCCACTCTTGAATTCTTCAGCTTTTCCATGGCTTCTTCACCCAGCAGCAACTGTGTTCTTGAAAACTGATTTAACATATCATTCTCCCTGTTCTCGTTCTCAGAACCGGTTCACCGGACCGATTCCTGTGTAAATATAATTATAACCGGGCAGTAGTACTCCCGGTCACAATTATATCCTGTCCAGCTGTCTGTTGTCTCTTTTCGCAGTCTCTTCTGCAACTGAACCGGATATTGCTATCATATTATTAATTACATACTATGTCAATATGTTTTTTCTTGTAAAATCCTGCTTCCATCCTGTGATTTTAATATTTTATTTACTCTGCCATTGCTTTTTTGATAGCACCAAGCAGTTCGTCATAGGTCTCATAAGCCGGAATATGGGGATACTCTGCTTTGATCTTATCCGTGCTTCGGAATAAGAAGCCTGCCTTGCTTGCCTGGATCATTCCCAGATCGTTATAGGAATCTCCACTGGCAATCGTCTCAAATCCGATAGACTGCAGTGCTTTTACAGTGGTCAGTTTTGTCTGTTCCACACGCATCTTATATCCTGTGATTTCTCCGTTCCCGGAAACCTCCAGACTGTTGCAGAATAATGTGGGACGTCCCAGTTTTTCCATCAGTGGACTGGCAAATTCTGCAAAGGTATCACTGATCAGGATAACCTGGCTGAAACTTCTTAATTCATCTAAGAATTCTTTTGCGCCCGGAAGTGGCTGAATCTTTTCGATGGTTTCCTGAATCTCTTTCAACCCAAGCCCATGCTCCTTCAGTACACCCAGTCTCCATTTCATCAGCTTATCATAATCCGGTTCGTCTCTGGTTGTTTTCTTCAGTTCCGGAATTCCACTCTCCTCGGCAAATGCCACCCAGATCTCCGGAACCAGCACCCCTTCCACATCCAGACATGTAATATACATAACACTATTCCTCCTCTAACACTTTTTCACTTTAACACGTTGCATTTATCTTATCACATAATTACCAGTTTTTCTACCCTGTCAGTGATTCTTTTCTGGTTTTAAATCACCGATCAGATGACTGTTTTTCAGAGTTTCTTTCAGATCTGTCAGTTCAAATCCGGATATTTTTCCTTCTTTTTCGCTTTTTTCCTTTATCACCTTCCGTACTTCCTCCTGAATATCATAAAAACAATCCAGAAGCAAAGGCTGAAACACACCGCATTCTCCGGTCAGGATCATCTGCATCGCTTTCTCATGAGAATATGCTTTTTTATAGACTCTCGGGCTCGTCAATGCATCGTAGACATCTACAATAGAAACCACCTGAGCTGCAATCGGAATCTCTTCCCCCTTTAGTCCATCCGGGTATCCGCTTCCGTCATACCGTTCATGGTGCCAGCGGCAGATCTCACAGGCAATCTGCACCAGCCGTTCTTCTTTATATATTTCCAGCCGTTTCAGCATGGATGCCCCTATCATCGTATGCATTTTCATCAGTTCAAATTCTTCCGGTGTCAGTTTACCCGGCTTGTTCAGGATTTTCTCATCGATCCCGATTTTCCCGATATCATGAAGAGCAGAAGCTACTGTGATCAGATACTGATCCGTCCAGGTCAGATGATACTTGTCGGTTTTTTGTACCAGACGTTCCAGGAGCATACCGGACAGTTTGTTTATATGTTCCACATGCAGTCCACTTTCACCATTTCGAAACTCTATGATCCGACTCAGAATACTCACCATGATCCGGTTGTTTTTCTCCTTCTCATAAACCTGATCCGTTACCAGCGTGATCAGTCTTCTTTGTTTTGCATACAGCTTGATCGTATTGAATACTCTCTGATAGACAACCTTTCCATCGAATGGACGGCTGATATAATCTGATACTCCCATTTCATAAGCCCGTCGTATACTCTTTTCGGAGTCTTCACTGGAAATCATGATAACCGGAACGTCTTCGATCCAGTGATTTTTGTTCATATCATGTAAAACCTGAAATCCATTCATGCCGGGCATTACAATATCCAGAAGAATCAACGATATCTCAGTTCCATACTTTTGCAAAAGACGTAGACAGGCTTCTCCGTTTTCTGCTTCAATGATCTGATAATCTTCTTCCAGAATCGACGCAAGGATCTCACGGTTTATCTCAGAATCATCTACGATCATGATCAGCTGTTTTGTCCGCTTTATCTCTTCTTCCAGATGAATCATTCCATCCGCATCAATTGATTTTCTTTCAGTCACCACCATATTCTTCTGGATTTTCGCCTGATACATCAGCCGGTCTGCTTTTCGTACTGCCTCTTCCATAACTTCTTCTCGGACTGTCACGCCTCCGATACTGACAGAAAGACGCATTCTGGAAAAACCGGGAATATCCGCGTCCCTGATCTGCTTCTGAATATATTCCAGTTTTTTCAGAAAAACTTCATCGGAAACATCCGGCATGACCAGAAGAAATTCATCCCCTCCATAGCGTACCAGACTGTCTGTTTTCCGTGTGGACTGACGGATCGCTTTCACCACTGTCTGTAGCACCACATCTCCTGCTCCATGTCCATATGTATCATTCCACAATTTAAAATCATCCAGATCTATAACTGCCACACCGGCAGAAGTTTCTTTTCCTTTCAGTCGTTCCTCATAATATCTTCGATTGTAAGAGCCTGTCAGAGCATCAATGTAAAGATCCTGGTTATATCCGTCCAGTTTTCGAACCAGTTTTTCACATCCCTCTGCGTCCAGAAGGAATTCTTCGTTCAGTTTTTTCACCAGTTCCATTACATATGCTTTTCCATCTATTTCCATATAGCAGGCAGTTACCTGATAAATATCTTCTCCCACAAACTCCAGTTTGGTCCCCTGGTTCTTTTCCCTGAGTACTCTTGCAGATATACAGTTCTTACATTGCCTGTTTTTCTTCCAGAATGAATAGCAGGCCACTTTCTCAGGATCAACTTCTTCCTCCCTGCCCTCTTCCATCATTTGGATCGTTTCTTCTTCGATGAGCCGCACCACATCAAAAATCCTGCGATACTCTTCCATCTCCTGTTCCACCTGCTCCATCGTCATGGTTATCTTTTGTTCTGTCATCTTTTACTGCCCTCTAATGTAACTATTGTTCCTCTTGTTCTCTCTGCTCATCGCTGATCTTTTTGCGCAACTGAATTACAAGTTCATAAACTTCCGGTCTCTTTTCCTTCAGATGTTCATCCAACAGATGACGCCTTTCCCGGAAACGCTCTGCAAGTTCCGGATGTTCTCTTGCAATACGGTCATGCACTTCCTGACGGTGTTTTTCCAGTCGAATTGCCAGGGTTTTTTGATCTTTTCCGGAAATATTGACAATTTCTTTGAGATGCTCTTCCAGATGTTCCAGCCACTCATCCTGATCCAGATCCTCCATATGAGACCATCGGCCGTGAAGCAGATATTCCACATCACCGGTTTTCTTCAACTGTTCAATCTGACACCCGATCTGTCGTTCGATCTCCTCTTCTGCCTGACTTCCAAACGCCCAGACAAATTCCTGCACCCTGTTGTCGGCACGTTTTCTGGACGCACTGCGCTGTTCGTTATCCACACCGCCCTCTAAGGGATACGGACGGGTAATACCCATATCTTTCAAAGCAATATGTGTCGTTCTTCGCACACAACCTTCCTGAATCAAACATCCAAGTCCCAGCTGACGCATCTGTTCATTCAATCCTGCAATATGTTCTGTGATATAAAAACGTATATTTTTCTCTTTCAGTGACTCATATAAAAGTTTTAACCGGTCTGCCGCTGTAATATCCATACTTCCGATTCCACTGGCATCCAAAATCACTGCTTTGGTATCTTCCCGCAGATTATCCTCAATATCACTTTGCAATACCTGAATATTGGCAAAAAACAGATTGCTGCTGAACCGGTAGATCAACACCCCTTCAATCGCATGGATCTGATCGCTTTCTTTCAGATCCCGGAAATGCCGGTGTCCCGGCTGAATCCCAAGAAAGCCTCTGGAAGGCTTGGATGTCCGGATAATCATCTCTGAAAAAGAAAGGATGATTCCAATCAATACTCCGTTGATAGTCCCAAGCATCAGTACACCGAAAAATGCTCCAGCAAAGATCAAATATTCCGTGCGGCTCACCTTCCACAGCCGCACCGCCAGATCAAATTCTGTCGCTCCCAGTAACGCTGAAATCACAATCGCTGTCAGCACCGGAATCGGAAGATACCCGATAAATCCGGTTCCGCAAAGCAATAATACAATCATAGACAGTCCGGCCACGATACCGGTCAGCTGAGTTTTCGCCTGGTACTGCTCTCCCATAGCCGTTCTCGATACGGATCCATTGACCGGACAGCAACCAATAACGGAAGCAGCCAGATTTCCCATGGCAAATGCAAGAATTTCCTGATTGTCATCGATCCGGTAACGATTTTTCTGTGCAAAACTGTTCTCCGCAAGTAATGTCTCTGCCATGATGACAACTGCCACGGAAAGACTGATGATCACCACCTCTTTTAACGGGATTGCTCCAAACTCCGGAACCGTCCATATGGGAAGCCCCGGTTTCACTGCTGCAAGCGTCTGAATACCAAGATTTTCCAGATGAAAAAACGCCGTACCGATCGCACCCGCTGCCATCAGAAACACTGCCATCGGAAATTTGGGAATCAGCTTTTTTGACACCAGAAGAATCACCAGTGTACCAACACCCAGAAGCAAGGATGGCAGATGAAAGATCGTCCGACTCTCCCAGATATGATGCACCAGTTCCGGGAGTTCCCCGACCCCTGCTTTACCACCGAATAATTTAGGCACCTGCATCAGAATGATCGTGGTACAGATTCCACTGATAAATCCGCCCATCACCGGTGCTGAAATATAATTAACCAGTTTTCCCGCCCGACACAGATAAAAGACCAGCAGCCAGACAGCAACAAAAAATGCAAGCACCGGAACTGCCGCAATTGCTTCCTTCGATCCTCCTTCAATCCCCAGACTTACCAGTGCCGATCCTACCAGTGCCGCCGGAGCAGCATCTACACCGAAAACAAACTGCGGGGAAGTAGAAAATAAGGCAAACAGTACTATCGGAAAAACTGAGCCGTACAGTCCATACACCGCCGGAAGCCCCGCGATCTGCGCATATCCCATGGATATTGGAATCGACACTGCCATGATCACCAGACCCGCCAGAAGATCTTTCGACAGATTTTTCCACTCATAAGTCCGCATGGTTTTACACATAGATACTTTCATGGATTTCCATCTCCTTATTGCATTTCTTTTTTTACAGTATTCTTTTTATTATAACATACTTTTTTCTTTTCACCAGTAAACAATTGCAAAATGGAGCCTGTTTTTTCAGACCCCATTTTGTGAATTATACTTATCCTCGAATCACCAGTACATCGTTTCTCTTTTAAAATATTGTAACTGTCCGGCAGGTAATATCCCGCGAAGTGTTCTGAAAAGAACGAGATAAAATCAGGGCCGCCGCACCAAAAACAGTACGGCGGCCCGATTCCCTTTTACAGATATGCAATACTCTGATTCTCAAATACCGCACTTCCATCTGTAACTCCCAGGCAGATTCCTTCCCCCGGGTTTGTATACATGCGGGTATTCAGAGCAACTCCGTCCACATACAGTGTAGCAATCGTATCATCCACGATAATCTGTACATGATATTTCTTTCCAGGAACCAGACGAATCAGGCGTTCCAGTCCCATATTATTCATCTGTGGCCATGGCCAGTTCGGAGATTTCTCGAAGATCACACGATCCTTCGGACACTCAAATGTGAAAGAATAGAATTCATCATCCGCTTCCTGCGCACGCACGCCAACGGAGAATCCACGTGTTCCCTCAGCAAATGTAACATCTGCTTCGTATCGATAGCAATCACCGGTCTCCGTTACTACATGCTGTAATTCTCTTCCTGATTCTTTTTCCAGTTTTACATCCTCCAGCTTTTTCTCATCCTTAAACGCATTCCACACCGTATCCGGGATCCGGCAGCCTAAAGTGCCGTCTTTTCTCTGATACAGTTCATGTGCGACAAAAGTTCCTGCCCAGATAAAATCTTCTTTATCTGCCTCCGGTCTGTACCAGAGATTTGCACTGTCCGTCTCGTTGGCACGTGTCGGAACCCATCCAAACAGAATCCTCTGATTGTTCAGCATGAAGGTTCTTCCTGCATAATAAGCTCTTCCGTCAAAAGCATCGTCATCCGGTGCGATCCAAGGTCCTTTCAGGCTTTTTGCCATACGGTACACCTGTGTGGATGCATGGGAATATTCTGTTGTGATCAGATACCACCAGTCTCCCATCTTGAAAAGATCCGGCATCTCATGCATGGTAAACAGATCCGGTGCCCAGAAATCCCCCTGAAACTCCCAGTCTGCAAGATCATCTGATGTAAAATAAACGGTTCTTCCTGTTGTTTTATGCTTGTCTCCTTCCAGACGTGCCCCCAGGATCAGAATATATTTTTCAGATTCGTCATCCCACAGTACAAACGGATCTCTCCAGTCATCCGGATCATATCCCGGCTGCGGAACAAAGGTCACTGCATCCTGCGTCTTTGTCCAGTGTTTCAGATCCTCACTGACCGCATGCATCAGTACCTGAGATGGTTTTCCCTGTTTTGGATAATCTCTGTTGTAACCGGTGTAGAATGCATGATATTTTCCTTCTCTGTCTTCGCAGATACTTCCGGCAAAGATAAACTGATCCTGCTCTTCATCCGTTCCTCTCGGAATCGCCACACCGCAATCCTCATAAGTCACAAAATCCTTTGTGGTTGCCAGATCCCAGCCAAACGGCTCTCCAAAAGGGCACGGCACTCTGGTATCTCTCTGATGAAACAGGTAAAAAGTATCACCCTTTCCAAAAGGCATACAATCGCCAAACCAAGTCTGTGGATGCTGATAGTAAATTTTCATGCTTTTCCCTCTCTTTCCTGTCTTTTATTCTATTCTCTTTCCGTCACTGATCCTGAAAAACTGTTTGCTGAAAGAAACGAATTCTCCGGAATCTTTCCGGCAATTGTTACTGCTCGCCCCAAAGGGCGGTATCGCAAGCACTTTTGCTGGCCCCCTATAAAGCGGTACTACTCGAATCTTCTCGTCTCGATTCTTCTGCTTGCTTCGAGGTGACAAATAAAATATTCCACAAAGCTTAGTGACACCATTCATATTCTTATATTTATTGCTCTTGGAGATGCCGAACAACTCTCAAGCACAAAAATTGCAGAAAGTATCAAGATAAACCCGGCTTATGTCAGACAGCTTATGGCAACCCTGAAAAATGCAGGCATTGTTGTCAACACACAAGGTCATGCGAATGCCGCTCTTGTAAAATCGGCAGATAAAATTAATATGTATGACATCTACCGAGCCGTAGAGGGCAATAAGCCGCTGTTTCACCTAGACACAGATACCAATCCGGATTGTGGAATCGGTATCAACATTCAATTCGCTATTGGGGACTTCTATCATGAAATTCAAAATATGGTAGATGAAAAAATGAAATCCATTACATTGCAGGATATTATTGATCGGTATTATTTTAAAATCAGGAAAGTTAAAAACCTTTAACTAATCAAGAATAGCAAGCACTGCCTGCACCAGAAATGTCTATTTCCGTATTTGTACTTCAAATTTGCATGGCGTTCGAATATCATTAATGTACTCTTACCTTTTAGATATCCGACAAAATACGATACGCTTATGCTTGGTGGAATTTCAACCAACATATGCACGTGATCTGGGCATATTTCTGCTTCTACAATTTTTACACCTTTTCTTTTGCATAGCATACTTAATCTATTTGCAATATCTTGCTTAATCTTTCCATATGCTACTTTTCTTCTGTATTTTGGTGCAAAAACGATATGATACTTACAATTCCATTTCGTATGTGATAAACTATTACTATCCATATGGATACCTCCTTTGTTAAATAATGCGGTTGGCGAACCTAACATTATTTAACAAAGGAGGTTTTATACTGTAAGCTGAAGCAACTTCAACCATCCGCACAGCAGGTGGTTTATTTGTTTTCCAAAGTTCCGTTTTTCGGATCAACGAAAAACTCCCAATATTTGTTCAGTGATAATTTTAAAAATTACGGTGGCAAATAGACTGAACTCCATTCGTAAAAGCCTGTAAAATCGCTTATTTACGTGATAATAAGCAGACTGTTTCCACATGTTTCGGCATCGGCTGGGGAACACATTTCCCCAACCACGTTACCGTCTGATGAACACATTTTTTCAGTTACATTTTCATTCAATCGCTTTGCCTTATTCTACTCCATTTATGACATCTCTTTCCCTTTCTGATTTGCTCTGTAGTCTGCTTTCGCATTCTCTACCTTTAATGTCTGATTGCATTTGAGTACAAATGTCAGTTTATAACTTATATTCCAACTTTAACTATGGTGTTGTGAAGTTCACTCAACTTTCAACATCCGATACCCCACGCCAATGTGTGTTTGGATATATTGTGGAGAGTTCGGTTCTTTCTCGATTTTTTTACGAAGTGTCGCCATAAACACACGAAGGGAGGCAATATCATTATCCCAACTACTTCCCCAGATACTTTGCGTAAGGAAAGTATGTGTCAGAACTTTTCCTATATTTCTTGTCAACAGGCAAAGCAACTTATATTCAATAGGTGTTAAATGTAACTCTTCTTCATTCAAATAGGCACAACCTG